>DATEDY010000287.1:0-2762 GCA_035281405.1 Flavobacterium sp. | reverse complement strand
GCTGATCAGCATACTTTAGGGTTTAGTGTTCAAACTGCATTAATTGGTATCGGAGCTGTTGTAGGTTCTTGGCTGCCATATGTTTTAAACGAATGGTTTGGAGTGAGCAATCTGCCAACAATATCATCGGCTATTCCGGATAATTTAATTTACTCTTTTGTTATTGGCGCTGCCATTTTAGTAGCCTCTATTTTAGTTACCATTTTTACTACTAAAGAATATTCTCCTGAAGAATTATTAAAATTTCGTGATGAAAAAGAACATCAGGAAGCTATTGGTAATGAAAAAGAAGCGAGATTGACAGATATTTTCAGAGACTTCACTCAAATGCCAGAAACGATGCGTCAACTGAGTTGGGTGCAATTCTTTTCATGGTTCGGGTTATTTGGAATGTGGGTATTTACAACTCCAGCCATTGCCCAACATATTTATGGATTATCTGTAAATGATACTAAAAGTCCTGAATTCCAATCAGCAGGCGATTGGGTAGGGATTATTTTCGGAGTTTACAATTTTGTTTCCGCCATCTTCGCTTTTGTACTGCCTTACATCGCTAAAAAAATAGGAAGAAGAAAAACACATGCATTATCTCTTATTCTTGGAGGAATCGGATTGGTGTCCATGTACTTCATGCCTACAAAAGAAGCGCTTATCTTTTCCATGGTTTTAGTAGGTTTTGCTTGGGCAAGTATCCTTGCAATGCCTTATGCAATATTAGCTGGTTCTATTCAGCCAAAGAAAATGGGAGTTTATATGGGAATTTTTAATTTCTTCATTGTAATCCCGCAAATCATCAATGCACTGATTGGCGGTCTTTTGGTGAAATATTTATATAACGATCATGCCATTTTTGCTATTGTTATGAGTGGTTTGAGTTTTATTGTAGCTGCCGTTTTGGTACTTAAGGTAAAAGATAATAAAGATGTCTAAAATGAAAAAAGCATTCATATTCGATTTAGATGGTGTGATAGTCGATACGGCTAAATACCATTTTATGGCTTGGAAGAAATTGGCGGAAAGCCTAGATATTCTTTTTACACCCGAACACAACGAAGAACTGAAAGGTGTAAGTCGGGTGCGTTCTCTTGAAATTATTTTGGAATTGGGTCGTGTTAAGGCTACAGAAGAAGACAAGCAAAAATGGTTGATTCAGAAAAATGAAGACTATTTGTCTTATATCGAAAAGATGGATGAGTCGGAAATTTTACCCGATGTGAGAGAAACGTTGGAGTTTTTAAAAAGTAAAGGACAATGGATAGCATTAGGTTCTGCAAGTAAAAATGCCCGTCCTATTCTTGAAAAGGTAGGCTTACTACACTATTTTGATGCCATTGTTGACGGTAATGATGTTACGAATGCAAAACCGGATCCGGAAGTATTTGTACGTGCCGCAAAACAATTAAATGTAACTAACGAAGATGCTATTGTGTTTGAAGATTCGGTTGCAGGAATACAAGCAGCCAATATAGCAAGCATGTTAAGCATTGGTATAGGTGATAAGAATGTATTGAAAGAAGCGAAATATTGTTTTCCTAACTTTCTGCACATGGACAACAGTTTCTTGGAAACTCTAATTAAGAATTAAAAAAAAAACAAATGAATTTGATGTTAGGAGTATTTCCAGCAATCAGATTCTGAAATTTGAAATTGATAAAATGAATCAGGATTATATTGTACCAAATAATTGGTCCATCATAGAAGAAGGATTTGAATCGGACAGAGTGAAGTCTTCCGAAAGTTTATTCAGTATTGGTAACGGAGCCATGGGTCAACGTGCCAATTTTGAAGAAGCTTATTCAGGAAAAACATTTCAGGGGAGTTATATCGCCGGAATTTATTATCCCGATAAAACTAAAGTAGGTTGGTGGAAAAATGGCTATCCGGAGTATTTCGCCAAAGTATTGAACGCACCCAACTGGATTGGAATCAATGTTGAGGTTAATGGCGAAATTCTGGACTTGGCGAAATGTGCCGCAGTGAAAAGCTTCCGCCGTGAATTGAACATGCAGGAAGGAATTTATTACCGTGTGTTTGATGCCAAATTGCAAAACGGAATTGAGGTTGCTGTAAAAGTTACACGCTTCCTGTCTTTGGATTTGGATGAAATGGGTGCTATCCATTATGAAATCACACCATTGAATACCGATGCAGAGATTGTGTTTAAACCCTATATCGATGCCGGGGTTCATAATGAAGATGCTAACTGGGAAGAAATGTTTTGGGAGCCACAAAACGTAAAGCATCATGATAATAAAGCTTTTGTTACGGCACGTACCTTTAAAACGCATTTTACCGCAACTACTTTTATGCAAAATGCGATTTTTAAAAATGGCGAGAATCTCAATGCAATTCCGTTAAGTGTAGAAGAAACCATTGCTAAAGTGATTTTTACGTATAAGGTTTCTGCTCAAAAAGGACAAGTTGTTGCCATCCAAAAGTATGGTGGTTACACTGTTTCCATGAATCACAAAGAGGAAAATCTGATTCAGGCTGCTGAAAATGTTTTAACTAAAGCGAATGGATTTGGTTTTGCTGCTTTGATGGAAAATCAAAAAAAGGCTTGGGCCAAAATCTGGGAAATGAGCGACATTACCATCGATGGCGATGTGAAAGCACAACAGGGTATTCGTTTTAATATTTTTCAGCTGAATCAAACTTACTTAGGAAAAGATTCTCGTTTGAACATTGGACCAAAAGGATTTACCGGAGAAAAATATGGTGGTTCTACTTATTGGGATACCGAAGCGTATTGTATTCCGTTC
>DATEDY010000286.1:0-2051 GCA_035281405.1 Flavobacterium sp. | reverse complement strand
TCTTGTGGAATTTCGATACTAATTTGGTTTTTTGTTCCCATGTTTAAAAGTTTTATGTTTATTTAATCTTCTACCCATATGCAATTTGCATACCAAAAGACACCTTTTTATCAAAAAATTATAGTAAAATTCTTATTATTTTAAGAAACCAGCCATTTCGGTAGTTAATGAAACTAGGATAATCAATAGGTCTTTTTATTGCATTAGCCTACTTCTACTGCGGATTAGAGATTGTATTATTACTTTAATTTATAACTATAAAAAATTATTAATTTGATTTATAAACTACAATCGACATAAATTTGTCTCATCAAATCAGAAGAACGATTTGGAAAACAAGAAGATAAACTAAAATAAAGTAAGATTATGAAAACACTTAAAATTGTACCATTAGTAGTAGCAATGCTTATAACAATGGTTGGCGAAGTACAAGCACAAAGTCCAAAAGCAGAAAACGATCCGAACATCGATCCGCAAATCAGGGGATTTTTGAAAGCATTGAATACCAGTGGAGGAAAACCGGTTGAATCGTTAAGTCCTGAAGATGCACGCTTAGTATTGGTTGGAGCTCAAAAATCGGTTGAAGTGGATTATTCGGGAATTGTGGAAACGGAAAAAACCATAGTTCAGGATGGCGTAGCTATTAAGATTCATATCGTAAAACCAAAAGGAGCAAAAGCCAATCTCCCTGTGTTTATGTATTTCCATGGTGGTGGCTGGGTCTTGGGAGACTACCCTACTCATCGCAGATTAGTTAGAGACCTAGTTGTAAACAGTGGTGTAGCGGCTGTATTCCCAGACTATACTCCGTCTCCGGAAGCGCATTATCCTGTGGCTGTGAATCAGGGATATGCCGCAACAAAATGGGTGGCTGAACATGGAAATGAAATTGGGGTTAATGGTAAAAATTTAGCGGTAGTAGGAAATAGTGTTGGTGGCAATATGGCTGCAGTTGTAGCGCTAATGGCCAAAGATAAAAAAGGACCGGAAATTAAATTACAAGTATTGTTATGGCCGGTTACAGATGCTGATTTCAACAGACCGTCTTATGCAACGTTCGGAGAAGGCAGATTCTTAACTACAAGTCTTATGAAATGGATGTGGGATAATTACACCACCGATGTAAACCAACGCAAAGAAAAATATGCGACACCTATAAATGCCACATTGGAGGAATTAAAAGGGCTTCCACCGGCTTTGGTTCAAACTGCCGAACATGATATTTTAAGAGATGAAGGAGAAGCCTATGCAAGAAAAATGGCTGAAGCCGGAGTTCCGGTAACCCTTACCCGCTACCAAGGTATGATACATGATTATGGTTTATTAAACCCAATCGCTAATGTACCGGCAGTTCAGTCAGCATTGATACAAGCAGCAGCTGTTATAAAAAGTACACTTAAATAATTACCCCTAAGATTCAACTACTATCATGCTTGAACCAGAGTATGATAGTAGTTGTCTTTATTTGAACTATGGATGTTCTTATGAATAAAAAAACGGGTGTTGAACCCGTTTTTCATTTATCCTTTAATAAATTTTTTAATGATTTCCCTGCCATCCGTTTTTATCTTGAGAAAATAAAAACCATTTGACAGCTGACTAACATCAATATGCTTTATACTCTTATCCCCTGCCACTTCATTCTTAAGCAATTCTTTTCCAGATTGGTCAATTATCGAGTAATCTGAAATAGTTAAACCATTCACTATTTCCAATTGAAGTAGGTCCTTGGCCGGATTGGGATACATTTTCACTAATTTATCTTTTAGAACAGGATCATCAACACCTAAACTACAATCTGCCTTATCCATAACAACAATTGGAAGACCTTGGTTATTGTCTAACACATTGGGACAATAAGACGGGGCACCTTCAACATAATAAATTCCGGGAGCATTAATGATGTATTCCGAATTGTTAGCCCCTGGAATGGCAACGCCATCTTTGTACCATTGTATGCTGGCATTGTAAGGCATATTCAGTTCAACAGGGAAACTCCCTCCAGTACATAATAAGAAAGATTCGGTATCAGGATCAAACGTTACACTATC
>DATEDY010000285.1:0-2131 GCA_035281405.1 Flavobacterium sp. | reverse complement strand
CGCAAGTAGAACATTGCTTCACTTTTATAACATTCATGGCGTAAAGATAGCACTTGTCCAATTTTTAGTATTAAAAAGAATCCGAATTTTTTTGCAAATTCTTTTACCTTTGCGGGAAATAAACACAAACTAATGAAGACTTTCCTCTATAAAGCTCTTTTTCTTTCTTTTTTTGCACTTACTATCGGATGCGCGAAAAGCGAAAAGAAGGATGCCATACAAAATGTAAAAGCCGAAAATACAATTCAACATGCCAGCGGATTATCCATTTACAAATACGATGGTTATTCGGTAGTGAAAGTAACCAATCCGTGGCCGGATGCAAACAGAGACTTCACCTATATACTAAAAGAAAAGAATGCTGACGTTCCTGACAGCCTTCAAAAGCACACTACCATTCAAGTTCCGTTACAATCCATTGTGGTTACCTCTACAACCAACGTTCCCTTTCTTGAAATGTTAGGCGTAGAAAACAAACTGGTTGGATTTCCGCATACCGATTACATATCCTCTGTAAAAACAAGAACACTAATTGACAAAGGAATTGTAAAGAACGTAGGACAGAACGAACGTTTGAACATGGAGAAACTAATTGATTTGTCTCCGGAACTCATTGTGACCTTCGGTGTGGACAACAACAATCCCATGATAAAAAATCTGGAAAAAAGCGGTTTAAAAGTGATGATTCAAGGCGATTGGATGGAACAATCTCCACTTGGAAAAGCAGAATGGATTAAGTTGTATGCTGCATTATTCGGGAAAGAAAAAGAAGCAGATCAACTGTTTGACAAGATTGTAAAAGAATACAAAGAAGCACTTACTTCAGTGAAAGGCAAACAAGCCAAAGCAACGGTTTTATATGGGAATATGTACCAGGATCAATGGTATGTAGCCAAAGGAAACAGCTGGGTAGCCCAGTTCTTAAAAGACGCTAAAGCCAATTATTTGTGGGCCGACGTAGAAGGCACGGGAAGTTTAGGATTACCCTTTGAAAAAGTATTGGAAAAGGCAAAGAATGCCGATATATGGATTGCTGCCGGAACTTTCAAAACCCTTGAAGAACTCTCGGCAAGTAACCCACATTACAGTCAGTTTACTGCTTTTGGAAAGAAGAATGTGTACACTTTTGAAAGTAAATTAGGCGCTACCGGTGGTACTATTTATTATGAAATGGCACCAAGCCGTCCTGATTTGGTATTAAAAGACTTCATGAAGATATTCCATCCGGAGTTATTGCCTGACTACACCTTAACCTTTGCAGAAAAACTGAAATAAATTGGCAAACCAGAAACGAAATACCATCTTATTCATCCTGCTTGGTTTGGGACTGATACTACTTTTACTGATTAATATCAGCTTTGGGTCGGTTACGATACCATTCAAAGAAGTAATCAACAGCTTAACAGGCGGGGAAGCCAGCAAATCCACCTGGGAATACATCATCATCAATTACCGGTTACCCAAAGCGATAACCGCTATTTTAGTGGGTATGGGACTTTCCGTGAGCGGATTATTGATGCAAACATTATTCCGGAATCCTTTGGCTGGGCCCGATGTTTTGGGATTAAGTTCCGGAGCCAGTTTGAGCGTTGCTTTCGTGATATTGGGCGCTGGATTATTACCTCCGTTTTTAAGTTCGGTATTTTTATCACCTTACGGATTGGTCATTGCTTCCACTTTTGGAAGTTTTGTGGTATTGATAGCCGTCTTACTGGTTTCTCAAAAACTGCGGGATACCATGGCAATATTGATAGTCGGCTTGATGTTCAGTAGTTTTACCAATGCTTTTGTCAACATCCTGACCTATTTCAGTTCAGCGGAACAATTGCAGAAGTTTACCTTCTGGTCGATGGGAAATCTGGGTAGTTTATCCTGGATGTCGATAACGCTCTTATCTGTATGTGTCACGGTAGGACTTCTGTTAGGACTTGTGAATGTGAAACCGTTAAACACATTATTGTTAGGAGAAAATTATGCCCGAAGTCTTGGACTTAATTACAAAAAGACAAAGCTAATTATCTTATTCACCACCAGTATATTAACCGGAAGCATTACCGCTTTTGCTGGACCAATAGGCTTTATCGGATTAGCAATGCCGCATATAGCCAAGTTATTGTTTCAAACCAGCAAC
>DATEDY010000284.1:0-11005 GCA_035281405.1 Flavobacterium sp. | reverse complement strand
AGACAGAATTGCAGAAGGGATTTTACAAACACTTATTGAAATTGGTCCGTCTGTGGTAGAAAATCCAACCGATTACAAATTGGCCTCCAATTTCATGTGGTGTGCAACAATGGCATTAAACGGATTAATCCAAAAAGGCGTGCCGTCAGATTGGGCCACACATATGATTGGCCATGAATTGACCGCTTTATATGAAATTGACCACGCGAGAACATTAGCCATAATTGGTCCAAACCTATACCGTGTAATGTTTGAAACCAAAAAAGATAAACTGGCACAATATGGCGAGAGAGTTTTCGGTACTACAGGAAACACAACAGAAGAGAAAGCTGAGGCTGCGATTGAGAAAACGGTTGCTTTCTTACATACCATGGGAATGCAAACCCGTTTATCTGAAAATACGGCTGGCAATTATTCTGAAACCGCTGATTTCATTGTAAAACGTTTTGAAGAAAGAGGCTGGAAGGCATTAGGCGAAAAACAAAACATCACACCGGAGAAAGTTCGTGAAATTGTAGAATTGAGTTATTAATCAATTATATATGAATCATCCATTTTAAGATGAGCTCGCGTTAGGGATCTCGTCTATAGACGAGACAAGTTGAGCGACATCCTTTTTTACATCAGTTCGAGTGCGAAGAGAATCGAGAACAAGTAAAAAAGATAAAGCTAACTGCACAACCCGCAAGGACAAGAGGCAAAGCCGACTGCCCGAAGGGAAACGCCCAAAAAAAACATATAAAATTCAGAAGGCGCTCTGGGAATAAATCCCTAGAGCGCCTTCTTACTAAACACCAAAAACAAAACGTAACTTAACTTAAATTTATTTCGATTTACTAACTAACTCTTTTGTTGCGTTTCTCTTGACTTCTGCTGGCGATTGTTTCATATATTGTATAAAACCTCGTCCCACAAATTCATAAGTCGTTCCACTGGCATTGTGATACAACCGTATACGGCTGTCATTGATAACGCTAAGGGTAAAGGATTCATTGCCCCAGAAATCATAATCTAATGTTAAAATTTTACTATACGGACTCGAAGTACCTGAAATACCATATAATCCGGTGAAATCCCAATAGATATTATTTACCGGTGTTCCGGGAGCATCTTGTGATGATTTGAATGTATCGCTGCTTCCGCCGGGAACAAATTTGATAAAATGTTCGTTGTCAAAATCATTCAATGCACCTACATTACTGGTATATACTTTTTCCCATGCTCTGTATTCCTGTAAGAAATAATGAATGTTGTCATAGAACAAACGATCGTAATCAAAACCACTTCTTTGATAACCTACCAAATAGTACGTTACATTTTGACTGCGGCTGTATAACTTGATTCGGTTGCTTGAAATTTGATATACCTCTAAGTCATATGTTCCATAAACATCATGGTACACACGTACAGCATTAGTAAAATAGTCATAATAACCCACTCTGATTCCGAAACCACCACCGGTAGTTCCAATTCCTGCTAAGTTATTATTAGCATATAAACTTCCGTTCAAAAACGAAATGGTAAAAGCTCTTGATAAAAACGGTACATCGCCACTTCCGGTCGTAGCATCATAATCTACATACCACAAATCGTATCCTTCCATTAACTCTGGTAACGGTATACCATTATCCTCAACATATACATCAGTAGTACAAGCAGTAAACAATATGGGCGATACAAGGGCTATCAAAAATAATTTTATCGCTTTCATGATCTAGTTTTTATAGTTTTCATATGTACCTATTCAATTTGCGTGCCAAAAATTTCTTACCTTTGATTTTCCTTAATTTTTTAGGAGCTTTTTCCCGCTATTCGCTATATCTTTTTACTTGTTTCTGCAATTTTTTTCTTACAGATAACCCTAGACAAGTAAAAAGGATGCCGCTGCTATCGGGGCTAAAAATTCAACTATGAGTGAAAAACCAAAATTTGCCGTTATAGGAGGTGGTAGTTGGGCCACAGCCATCGTTAAAATGCTAACCATGAATGTGGACCAGGTCAATTGGTACATGAGAAGCGTTTATGCTTTGGAACATTTAAAATTGCACAAACACAATCCGAATTATTTGAGTTCGGTTGAATTTGATATCAAAAAATTAAACCTTACCAACGATATCAACGAAGCAATAAAAGACGCTGATTATGTAATTTTTGCCATTCCGTCAGCCTTCTTAAACAACGAACTTCAAAACTTAACCGAAGACTTACAAGGGAAAATCATTTTCTCTGCCATTAAAGGTATTGTTCCGGAAACAAGTATGATTGTTGGCGAACACTTCCATAAAAACTACAACATCGATTACGACAACATAGGAGTTATAACGGGTCCGTGTCACGCCGAAGAGGTAGCCTTAGAGCGTTTGTCTTACTTAACCATTGCTTGTGGTGACGCAGCAAAAGCAAAAGTAATGGCTAAAAATTTAGCCAGTTATTTTATCAAGACCAAAACTACTGATGACATTATCGGAACCGAATATGCTGCAGTTTTAAAGAATATTTATTCCATTGCTGCCGGTATTGCCCACGGATTGGGTTACGGAGACAACTTCCAGGCGGTTTTGATGAGCAACGCCATCCGTGAGATGAAACGATTTATCAAGAAAGTCCACAAAATGAAGCGTAACATTAACAATTCAGCCTATTTGGGTGACTTACTGGTAACGGGTTATTCGGTATTTTCAAGAAACAGAATGTTTGGTAACATGATTGGTAAAGGGTATACCGTGAAATCAGCGCAAATGGAAATGAGCATGATCGCCGAAGGATATTATGCTGCGAAAAGCGCTTGGAATCTCAACAAAGAATATGCTGCCAAAACACCTATTTTAGATGCCGTTTACGAAGTATTGTATGAAGGTAAAGAAGCAAAACAATCGTTTAAGAAACTGACAGATAAATTGGATTAATCTTTATTCCCAATTTGCAAATAATAGTCCATTCAGGTAATTAAGAATTCAACAATCCGTCAGTTATGGAGCCTTTTATCGGTTTTAGTGTATTTATAATTTTTGCCATAATTATGGTATATACCGGCAATAAAAACCTCCATTCACATCAGGAAACTGTTATCAATAGCCTTGGACCACACACTATTCTTTATATAGAACAGATAAAACCCAATACTTTTTTTATGGGAACCGGAATCAAAGCTTACTCTTTCAGAAGATGTGATCTGATTCTCACAGAGGATGCTCTTGTGTTTTTGGGCAGAGAAGAAGACAATCTGGTTTTCAAAAATTACACTCGTCCAATAATATTAACTTCAGATTATAACAAATACAAAGATTTTATTCCTTTTTGCACTTTTTTAGAAATTTTTTCAATAGAAATAGTAGACGGAAATATTAAGCTTAAATTCGGTAAAAAGGGATTATCCGGGATTGACTGCAGGGTTATTCTAGATTGCTTAACAACTGATGAAACAAATCTGATAAAAGAAGTTGCAATCAAGAATAACTGGAAATCACCTTACTACAACACCATTCACCCATAGATGAGGCACTTCTTCAGTAGCGTGTTCGTTAATCATATTTTTACGGAAGGTGAATTTCTTATCGTACAATGTATTCCCAATGAAATAGGTCACCATAAACTCATTATTAAGCGCTAAAACACTATTTTCTACCATTTCTACTTTTACAGCAGACACAGTTGGCACTTTTACAAAAGCGTGTCTTAAAAGCGATGTTTTGCGCATTTCTCCGTCAATGGTACCAAAGGCTTTGGAAACTACCATTACACTGTCCAAATCAAAGTCGGAATCATTCACTAAATACACATACCAGACTTTGTCCATAAAATCATCGCTCCATTCCTGAACTGCAGCCAGGAATACATTTTCTACTTTCGGAATTACTATATCTTTTTTCATGTTATTTTGAAGAAAAAAACCCTTTCGAGAGCAATTCTGAAAGGGTTGTATTTAATTTCGTTATATACTCGATTTAAACTGTTCCAAGAAACGGACATCGTTTTCATAAAACATACGGATATCGCTGATTTGATATAACAGCATCGCCATACGTTCGATACCCATACCAAAAGCAAAACCATTGTATTCATCCGGATTGATATCACAGTTTTTCAATACGTTTGGATCCACCATACCACAACCCATGATTTCCAACCAACCGGTACCTTTAGTGATACGGTAATCGGTTTCGGTTTTTAATCCCCAATAGATATCCACTTCGGCACTTGGCTCTGTGAATGGGAAATAAGACGGACGCAATCTGATTTTAGACTTGCCAAACATTTCTTTGGTGAAATACAAAAGTGTTTGTTTCAAGTCGGCGAAAGAAACATCCTTGTCAATATACAAACCTTCCACTTGGTGGAAAATACAATGTGAACGGGATGAAACCGCTTCATTACGGAATACTCTTCCCGGAGAAATCGTACGAATTGGCGGCTTATTATTTTCCATATAACGCACCTGTACCGATGATGTGTGAGTACGTAACAAGATATCCGGATTCGTTTGAATGAAGAATGTATCCTGCATATCTCTTGCCGGATGGTATTCCGGTAAGTTCAATGCAGTGAAGTTATGCCAATCGTCTTCAATTTCCGGACCTTCTGAAACGTTGAAACCAATATTAGAGAAGATATCAATTACCTGGTTTTTAACCAAAGAAATTGGATGGCGTGAACCAATTTTGAACGGTTCAGCCGGACGCGACAAATCTCCGTAAATTCCTTTTACTTCTTCTTTACTTTCCAATTCATCCTGAATGGCTTTCACTTTCTCTTCAGCGATAGTTTTCAGTAAATTGATTACTTGGCCAAATTCTTTCTTCTGATCGTTAGGCACATTTTTAAATTCGGCAAAAATATCTTTCACCAAACCTTTACTTCCTAAGAACTTGATTCGGAATTCCTCTAGTTTTTCTTTATTTTGAGTTGTAAAAGCTTTCGCTTCTTCAATGTATTCTTTAATCTTATCAGTCATGGTCTTTTCAATAAGGATGCAAATTTAATGATTTTGTTTCAGGTTCAAAGTTTCTGTTCAAAGTTTCCTAATTGAAATCAGCAATCTTCCATTTTTATCCGTTAGTCAATCAATTTTTTTTCCAAAAAATAGTTCACAATTGCTTCTTTCATCAAAACAGATTGCTCACCGGCTTTCAAAGGCGGCAATTCTTCTTTGACTTTATAATGAGGCCAACCTTCGTTGTCAAAATACTCAAATTCATAGAAACCATAAGGCTCCAGTAATCGGCAGATACCTATATGCATCAGGTTGATTTTTTCGTCTTTTTTGTAAGTTGTGCTAAATTTACCAAGTTCTTGAACACCAATAAGATAAATAATGGCATCCAAATCCAAATCTTCTCCTTGAGAAAATTGATTGGAAAGCTTTTCCACAAGCTGCTCCCAGCGTTCTTTAAGTTGTATATCGCGTGACATGTATTTTAGTTATAAGTTATGAATTGTGGGTTCACATTCACAAAATTAGTTCACAAAGATACTATTGAAAATCTTTTCTGTTGGTTCTTTGTGGTATTTTCTTATTTTTGAGAAAAAAGAGACAAAATGGGAATATTAGATATCATCTTAGCGATATTTTTAGTCGCAGGATTTTACAAAGGATACAAGGACGGATTATTTGTTGAATTGGCATCTTTAGTAGCTTTCTTTATTGGAGTTTTTATTGCAGCAAAATTCTCGTATCTGGTTCAGAACTTCATAGGAACGAGTGAATCCTGGTCTCCCAAAACAATTCAGGTGATTTCCTTTTTAATAACACTTCTACTAGTAGTTGCCATCATTCATTTATTTGCCAAAACATTGTCAGGCATTGCTAATTTTGCTTTTTTGGGTTGGGCAAACGCTTTGTTGGGCGGACTTTTAGGCGCAGTCAAAACAGCACTTTTCTTCGGCATTGTGTTAATTGTATTTCAAAAAATCAATACCAACTTCATAAAAGTCGATGACGATTTACAGAAAAAAACAGTACTTGTTGGCACATGCATGAAAACCGCCGAAATCTTGCTTCCGGTTTTAGGGGATTGGTTTAGCGAAGTGAAAGAGGAAGTTTTGGAATATGATAAAGCAGAAGATGCCGAATTCTCAAAAGACACCATTCAATAATTACTTCAACTCCTTGATAGCCGATTTAGCAATCCAGCCTTCTTTTTTATCTAATAATTGAATTTTTCTATAGTTACCGATATTCTCCAAAACGTAAACCTTAGTTCCTTCGTGTAGTGTAAATGCTTTTTGTGCCGAGGCGTTAGGCTCACTTGTAACAACTGCTTCTCTGGCAAAAACAATAGCCGGTCTAAAATTCTCTAATCTGTTTTTCTCTGAAAATCCAGAAAAAACACTGACTATCATCATAAAAAAAGAAAAAATCATTCCGAAAAAGAAGATACGTTTCAGATTAGTTCTATTCGAAAAATAATAACCCGCGAATGTGAGCAATACTAATAATGCCATACCAACTGCTATCCAAGCCCAAGTATCATAATGAAATGCAGAAGTGAGATCTTGAATAATTCGAGCAAAACCAACAGTATGCGTTTCAGTGATTTCATCTACAGTTCGCTTTTGAGCAAAAGCCAAATTATTTAGAATTTCATCATCGCCCGGATCCAGCAACAATGCCTTTTCGTAATTATAAATTGCAGGAGCTACTTTTTTCAGTTTGTAATAACAATTTCCCAAATTAAAATAAACCTCAGCCGATTCTTGCCCGGATTCCAATACACTTTCATACATGGTAGCCGCTTCGGAATAAACGCCTTGCTGGTACAATGCATTCGCACTTTCAAAAGCATTCTGAGCCCAAAAAGTTTGTGCAAATAATAAGAATATGTAGACTATTTTTTTCATCTTTTAAACTGCTAAAATAAATGCTTCGACGTACATCGACAAAACACCACTTAAACCATCTCTTTTTCCAATTCAGAAATAATACTTACTGCCAGATTATAATCATTTTGAATACTCGTACTGGTTGATGGTGCATAGCGTGCGAACTCACAACTTTCGGTCAAAGCGATGAATTGATTTACTGTTTCAGGGTTCGCCTTTTTAATCAGCAATAATTCACGAATTTTATCCTTACTCATTTCAGAGGTTTCAATATTTAGTTTCGCTTTTAAGAAATTATGCATTGCTTTTTCCAATGCCACATAAAAAGGCTCTTTATTGGCTATTTGTTTCTGTGCTTCAGACAAATACTTTTTAGCCAGTTTATTGGATAATTTAATTCTGTTTCCTGTTACATCAGCAATAGTTGCTTCTTTCTTTCTACGCATGATAACTAATAGCGGAATGAACAAAAAAGGAGCGAGTAACAACCCGTAAAAAAGTGGCGATCCTAAGAAAGAAGAGGCACTTCGTGAAACAAATTCTGTTTTGGTTTTAATAAATCCGAAAGTTGCATTAGCATTTACCTTCTTTTTAGCAGCATCTGTCTCCACAATAGCAGAGGTAGTACCATCACCTTCTTCCACTTCTAAATGGATTGGATTGGTAACGATAGTTTTATACTTTTTCGACGCCAAGTCAAAATACGTAAATGAAATAGGATCAATTGGATATTTTCCTTTCGTCTGCGGTATTACGGTATAAGTATCTGAAACATCACCGGTCATGCCCGAAAACAACACCTGAACATTTTCTTTGTGCTCCGGATCGAACATTTCCAGAGAAGCTTGTTCAGACGGCTTAGGCAAAGTAAACAATTTTAAATTCCCATTTCCAGAAACCTGAATCTTCAAATCTAGGGGTTCGCCTGTTTTCAATTTTGTTCTGCTGGGTATTGCTTTCAGGTCAAAAGTTCCTACAGCTCCTGAAAAATCCTCAGGTTTTCCAATCTCTGGCAATGCTTTTACATTAATTATTTTAGACCCAGTTGAAATTTTCTTCACCAAGGTTTTTGCAACAGGATCACCAAAAACATCGTAACCTGCCAAAACATCCAATTCCACTTCAAGTATAAAAGGGTCAATTGTGATTTTTCCAGACTTTTGAGGATAGAGCACCACATTTTGCAATTCTAAGTATCTAAAATCCTGTCCTTTATAGTTTACTACTTTAGCCGCTGATGGCGCTTGGTTTACCTGACTCCAAAAGTCCTTATATTTCAATGGATTACCAACAACCGCAAAATTTGTTAAACCAGTCTGTAAACCAACATACAGTTTATAACTAACCGTGATTCTTTCGTTTAGATATGGATTAGGATTAGAAACATCTGCAACCAGAAAAATCTGCTCGTTCTTTTGTTGTCGTGCCTGTCTTTGTTGGTTTGCATAACCCGGATCGTATGGATCATCAATTTGAACAGCGTTACCCACAACGATTTTAACAGGATTGGTTTTATAAATTCTGCCATTAATTTCAATCGTCGCAGGCTTTATCAGAAAACTTCCTTTTTTTACAGGCTGTAAAACGTAAGAATATGTTTTTTGGAAGGAACGTCTGCCATTAGTAACAACTGAGCTGATGGTTTGGCTAGGTCCGGCAACCACTTCAAAACCTTCGAATGAAGGCGGATTAATATTATCACCATCATCATTCATGATAAAATTAACCTGAACACGTTCGTTTATTCCGATTTTATCATTACTTACCCGCGCCACAAATTGTACCTGAGCGGATAACTTGAAACTTAACAGTAATAGTATAAAAAGTAGTCTCTTCATTTATTAATCAATCATTTTTACCAGTCCTTTTCATTTTCAACCGGATTCCCTTTTATTTTTCTAGCGTTAACCTTTTCTTGAATTTTCTTTTCATCATTATTCACCGCATCCAACAAGTTTTTTAAACGGTCTTTCGGAACGTTTTTAGGTTTTGGTTGTGGGTTATTTTGTTTTTGATCCTCTGGTTTATTTGGCTTGTTATTATTATTCTGATCTTTATTATTCTGCTCTTGCTTATCCTTTTGATCTTGCTTTTTTTCTTTGTCTTTATCTTTACCCTTATCTTTTTTGTCGTCCTTTTTATCGTTTCCTTTGGGCGGGTCTTCTTTAAGCATTTTTTTGGCCAAAGCATAATTATAGCGCGTTTCTTCGTCAGAAGGATTATTACGTAAAGCATTTTTATAGGCTTCAACCGCCTTATCATAAGCTTTTTCCTTCATAAAAACATTTCCAATATTATGATAAGCCCTATGTTTTTCCTCTTTCCCTTTTGCTGTTTCAATCGCTTTAGCATATGCAAATTTAGCTTCGAGAGGTTGGTTTTGCTTATAAATAGCATTACCTAAATTGTATGATGCTACGGCTTTTTTGGGATTAATTCCTTTTGAAATCCTATAATTAGCTTCCGCTTCGGCATACTCTTTTTGTGCAAATTGCGAATTCCCTTCAGGCAAAGCATAATCTTTACGCTGTTGGGCAAAAACACCAACAGAAAGCAGCAAAAATACTATTTTAAAAATGCTTTTCATGCTAGTTCTCTTTCTTCTCATTAAACAAATTTAATTTTTGCACCCATTTTGTTTTTCGTTCCAATAAAAAAACATCAACAAACAATAGGAAAAAGCCAATTCCAAGAAACCATTGAAACTGTGATTGAAAATTAGCCGTGGTCACAGCCAGAGACTCTGATTTTTGAGTTGCACTAATTTTTTTTCGAATGAAATCTACTACTCGTTTTGTATTAGATCCATCTACATAATCTCCTTCAGACGCCTCAGCAATAGCTTGCAATGCTTCCGGTCGCAATTTTGTGACAACCTTATCTCCTGTTGTTTTATCAATATGATAGCTTTCAATTACGCCGTTATTTCTAATCGGAATTGGTCCTCCGGCTGTTGTTCCAACACCTACTGTAATGATCTTAATTCCTTTTTTTCGGGCGGAAGCTGCGGCAGAGGCTGCTTCTTCTGAATGATCTTCACCATCGGTTACCATAATCAGCAATTTGCTGGTTTTGCTTTTTCCTTCAAAATACCTTTCAGTTAATGCAATAGCCTCATTGAGGTTACTACCTTGAGATGAAATCATCTCCGGATTCATTGTTTGAAGATACATTTTGGCAATGCTATAATCTGTTGTAATCGGTAAAATTGGGAAAGCACTTCCTGAATAAGCGATAATCCCGATACGATCATTCTTTAAATTTGCAATAACCTGCGATACAATTTGCTTGCCCTTTTCCAACCGATTGGGTGCAATATCTTCAGCCAACATACTTTTGGACACATCAACCGCGAAAACGATGTCGATTCCTTTACTTTTTACTTTATCTTTTCTGGTACCAACTTTCGGATTAACCAAACCTAAAATAAGCATAATCATACCTAGCAAAACAATTCCGAACTTCAAAATCGGTTTTACATTCGATTTTTCAGGGCTCAACCGTTTTACCAAAGCTGCATCACCAAATTCGACCTGTTTTTTTCTTTTCCACACTTGGAGCCACACGAAAAGGGCTACCAACAATGGCAACAGCAACAATAGATACAAATATTTTGACTCGTCTAATTCGTACATATTTTCTTAAATTCCAAATATCTGGATTTTTAAAACCTTAATTTTAAACGAAACTCCTGAAAACAGTGTTTCTTAATAGCACTTCAAACAACAACAACAAACCTGCCAGTCCGGCAAAAATTCGAAATTTTTCGTCGTAATTAACATACTTTAACTCCTCAATTTTTGTTGTTTCCAATTTATCAATTTCCTTGTAAATACCTTCCAGTCCTTGATTATCCAATGCTCTGAAATATTTACCTCCGGTTTTTTTTGCAATTTCCTTCAATAACTTTTCGTCAATTTTCACTGGCGCCAATCTGAACAATCCTTCTCCATTTGGAGCAAAAGCATATGGCGAAAGTGCATTACCGTTAGTTCCAATACCAATTGCATATACCTTGATACCCAAATCTGCTGCAATTTCCGAGGCCATCAAAGGTTCCAGGAAACCTTGGGTATTGACTCCATCAGTCATTAAAATCACCACTTTGCTTTTGGCTTTACTATCTTTCAAACGATTAACAGCAGTAGCCAATCCCATTCCGATGGCAGTACCATCTTGAATTACA
>DATEDY010000283.1:0-4510 GCA_035281405.1 Flavobacterium sp. | reverse complement strand
CATTCTCGATAAAAAATACACTAAATTAGTACTTCAGATTTCATTGTCGGAAATATCGTTTTGTATTGTAGATACTTTGACTGATAAAATTGAAACCTTTGGTGATTTCCCTCTGGATAAATCGGCTAATTTCACTGAAATTGAGAATACAATCTTTGATTTTATAAAGAATACGCCTCTTTTACAATCTGGTTTTGATAATGTGGTTGTTTTGTACAACAACAGCTTAAATACATTTGTTCCTCAGGTTTTATTTGACGAAAATTACCTCGGAAGCTATTTACAATACAATGTAAAAGTTTTTGATAACGATTTTATTACCTATGACGAAATAGCAAATTACGAAATGAACAATGTTTACATTCCGTATGCGAATATCAACAATGCATTAATTGATCTCTACGGAAATTTTAATTACAAACATTCGTATTCTGTCCTGGTGAAAAAGCTATTAGATCTAAGCAAAAATATTGACGAAACCCAAGTTTTTGTTCATTGCCAAAAGGATAATTTTCAGTTGGTTGCCATCAAAAATCAGAGATTGCTTTTATTCAATTCTTTTGAATACAAAACCAAAGAAGATTTCATTTATTACCTACTGTTCACCATTGAACAACTACAGCTAAATCCCGAAACGTTACAATTAAAAGTTTTTGGAAACATAACTAAAGAAAGTCCAATCTATCAAATTGCTTATAAATACATACGCAACATCTCTTTGTTTTTCGAACATAATGATTTGGACCGAAAAATTTCACAACAAAATTATTTACAACATTTTATACTAATTCACGGATGCGAATAATCTCAGGAAAATACAAAGGAAGACGTATTAATCCGCCAAAAAACTTACCTGTACGCCCTACAACAGATATGTGTAAAGAAGCGTTGTTCAATATCCTGAACAATAATTTCAACTTTACCGAATTACGCATTCTTGATTTATTTGCAGGAACCGGAAGCATCAGCTACGAATTTGCATCGCGCGGTGCCGAACCCATTACAAGCGTCGACGGCGATATGGGTTGTGTTACTTTTATAAAAAAAACAGCCAAAGAATTTGACATGGACATTACCGCCATCAAAAGCGATGTGTTCAAGTTCTTGGAAAAAAGCAAAGCCAATTATGATATCATTTTTGCCGATCCACCCTATGGAATGGAACAAAAAGATTTTGAAAAAATTGTAGCTTTAATATTTGAAAACGGTATTCTGAATGAGGAAGGCATGCTGATTGTTGAACATTCCAAATACACTAAACTGGAGCATTTAGAACATTTTTCATTTGCGAAAATTTACGGAGGCTCAGTATTTTCTTTCTTTGAAATTGCAATGGAAGACGATGAAGAATATGACGAAGAGGAAATAGACAATCCTTTTGATGATACAGAAGAAGAATAAAAAAAAGCGTTACTACTCAGTAACGCTTTTTTAATTATAGTCTTTTATTAGTGTCAGTCAAAGCCTTTTCGTTTTTATAATCAATCCAAGCCTGTCCTTTCCATTTTCGCATCAAAACATCAAAATGACGCATGATCAGTAAATTGTATCCTGCCTTTGCCAAACTGCTGATGCGTCTCGGATAAGCTCTCAAACTCATCGAAAAACCGGGCGTCAGATAACGCATATAATGCCAGTATCCTTCAGGCATATATAACATTTCACCGTGCTTCAAATTGCAAATCAATCCTTGTGCTTTTTTAAGTGCCGGGAACTTTTCAAAATCCGGATTATCATAATCAATATCTTCTCTTGAAATCAATGAATGTGGCACTTTGTATAAATAAGGTGTTTGTTTCGGATCAAACAAAATACATTGCTTTTCGCCATGAAAATGAAAGTGCAAAATGTTCGAATAATCGATATCATAATGAATAAATACTTTTGCATTCTCTCCTCCAAAGAAAAGCATCGGCAATTGCTTGATTAATTTTAACCCAATATCCGGCCATCTGAAATCATCCCTTAAAACAGGTACTTCTTTCATTAAATTGTATAAAAAAATACGGTAATTTGTTGGCTCTTTCTGTAATAAATCAATATAGTCGCTCATCTTCATTTTGGCATGAGCTTCATTAAAACCATCCTTATGAGAAACCGGACGGTCATCGTATAGCGGAACAATCTTATCTCCCGCTACCTTTTTTATATATTCCAAATTCCACTTTTGATAAGCTGGCCAATCAATAGTAAGCTCCTCTATAACTACAGGTCGCTGCTTCTTTACATAATTAGTATAAAAATCTTCTTTGGAAATGGTTTTAACTCTGGGGATTTCAATTAAATTCAATTTCATATACATAAAGAATATAAACTCGAATATAACAAAAATATTGTAAAAAAAGCAGACCTATAAGCCGGATTCTGTATCTTGTCTTGTGGACTTGACCCTTATCATTTATCTAGATCATACATTACTGCATGACTCAAGCTGCCTACCCTTCAACAACGGACGAGTAACCCTTAAATGCTGATATACTTGGCATTTCACCGCATAGAGTTTACCTGGTTTCACTACAGCATTACCTGTACATACTTTCTGTTGCACTTGTCCTCGCTTTTCAACGGGCGGGCGTTACCCGCTATGCTACTCTTTGGTGTCCGGACTTTCCTCCCTCTCATTAAATGAGACGACGATAAGGCGGTCTGCTCGGCAAAAGTAGTTTTTTTTAGAACCTAATCCTACCATAGTTAGGATTTTCGTAGATTGCAGCATCTATTTCGAAACATGAAAAATATTTTCCTGCTTGTATTGCTCTTCGTTAGCCTTTTTTCAAATGCACAAAAGAAAGAAGATTACGAAAAATTTGTGGATTCAATGATCCAAATCGGTCAAAGAGAAAAACTGATTCCGCATTTCCAGAAAAAACTGAACCAGAATCCAAAAAATGAACTGACTTTAAGAATGCTCGGTTTTTTACATATAAAAAACAACGAACTGGAAATATCCGAAAAATATTATCGTAAAGCACTTTCAATAAACCCAAAATGTGGTATCTGTTATAGTAATATAGGACGTATTTATACGTTTAAGAACAATAACACTAAAGCTGCTGAATACTTTAACAAAGGAATTCTTGCCGAACCAAACAATCCCAAAACATACATAGACAGAGCTGAATTCAGATTTTATGCTAACGATAAAATCGGAGCTTTGAATGATTATAACAAAGCCATTGCCCTAGGCCCTAACTATGCAGAATTATATGTAGCAAGAGCCAAATTCAACTCGGAGGAAAATTATTTGACATTAGCCATGATCGATTATAATAAGGCAATCGAACTGGAACCAAATAATTACAGTCATTATTTGGCAAGATCAGAGGTTTTTTTCAATCAGATGAAAACCAAGGATGCCTTCAAAGATATTAATAAAGCCATCGAATTAAACCCTAAACAGGAATCTTCCTACACCGCCCGAGGCACGCTCTATTTCTATCAGGGAGATTTTGAAAAAGCCCATCAGGATTATTCGAAAGGAATAGAACTTCAACCCAAAGGTTACTTTGCGTACTTTAATCGCTCGAAGGTAAAATACAAACTGGAAGACATGAACGGTTCTTGTGATGATCTATCCGAATCCTTAAAACTTTTAAAAGAATACGAACCTGAAAATGACTTAGTAAAAGAAATGGAAGGTTCCATTGCCAATTACTGTGACGATAGTAAACCAAGTTACTTTTATCAACGCGGAATTGCCTACTATAACTTAGGTAAATTCGATGACGCTGTTGCCATATACACTAAAGGTTTGGAGAAATTCCCAACAAATGCCATGTGCCTTTCTTTCAGGGGAAATGCCTACTATGAATCTAAAAATTACGAAAAAGCCATAGCCGATTACAATGCTTCAAATGCCAATAAAGAGAATCTGATTGCTGATATTGAACAGAATAAAAACAACACGGGTTTAAACGAATCGCCTGTACAACAATATGCTGATGGGTTTGTAGCAACTAATAACATGAGTGCAGCGCAATCGTATTTCGGCTTAGGAAAATACGAAGAAGCACTTGCAGAAATTGAAAAAGGAATAAAAATAGCGCCCGATCTTAAGGAATTCGGACTCGAAAACTACTATAATGTAAGAGGAACCATTTACATGGAAATGGGCGAATATCAAAAAGCGATATCCGATTTTGATAAATGCCTACAATTAAAAATGTCATTACCTGTTGTGGCTGTAAATCGCGCTATCGCCAAAATAAATCTTAAAAAAGGATATAAAGTAACCAGCCAACATATTAGTGGTGGATACAATGGTAAGTTATTCAACGCCAACTGGAGTTTTCCGTTAAAAGTGAAAGTGGAAAGTTCAAACGCAAATCTGTTATCTGCCTTAATGGATTGCAACCAAGCCATTAAAGAAGATCCGAATTTAGGATATGCCTACTATGTTCGCGGGGAAATTAAACGCCTTTTGAATTATGATGATTTTTGTGTGGATCTGAAAAAAGCAACAAAATTAGATTACCCGGTCAACCCGCTTCTTATGGATTTCTGTAAATAA
>DATEDY010000282.1:0-6763 GCA_035281405.1 Flavobacterium sp. | reverse complement strand
CGACGACGAGCAAGGACTTTTCTTCCATTCGCAGAAGCCATTCTGTCCATAAAACCGTGCTTATTTCTTCTTTTTCTTTTCGATGGTTGAAATGTTCTTTTACTCATAACTTTGTATCTTTAAAATCTTGTATAAATATCTTACTCTCCGGGTTTTCTCAAAACCGAGTGCAAATATACAACGATTTTTTTTTCTTGCAAGAGGTTTTATAAAAATAATTTTAATTCTTTTTCTATATTTGCAACTCAATATTAAAAACCTCTTTATGTTTCATAAAAACATCAAACTAATTATAGCCGGATTACTTTTTATTACAGGTGTTTGGCAATTTACAGAAGGAAATATCGGTAATGGAATTTTCTTAACCTTATTAACAATCATTCCTGTTTTTTTATATTTCAGAAACGAATTTATTTTATTGGCTTTCCTAAAATTAAGAAATCAAGATTTTGAAGGAGCTAAAAAATGGCTGGATAAAATCAAAAATCCTGAATCGGCCTTAATTCAAAAACAGCAAGGATATTACAATTACCTAAATGGCTTAATGGTTTCACAAACAAACTTAAACCAAGCAGAAAAATTCTTCAAAAAAGCAATTAGTTTAGGTTTATCTATGGATCAGGATTTGGCATTGGCTAAATTAAATCTAGCCGGTATTGCTATGAGTCGTCGTAGAAAATTAGAAGCCACAACACTGTTAAATGAAGCTAAAAAGCTGGACAAACACAACATGTTGAAAGATCAAATTGTAATGATGAAGGAGCAATTGAAGAAAATTTAATCCAATTTTTTATAAAAAAATAAAAAAAACCGTACAATAAGTACGGTTTTTTGCGTTAAAGAATGTAATTAATCGATTAATTTATAAGTTTGTCGTGAAAATTATTAAGTTTATAATCAATGGATTAGTTTTGTTTTACTGAATTTAAACGATGAAAAAACTCTACTTAGTATTAACATATCTGTTTTTTACAATTCCATCCTTCTGCCAGGATGCAGATTTGAATTTTCCTGAGGCTTTAAGAGCACACTTAAAAAAGTACAATATTAAGAGTGATATTGCTTTTAACAACAAGGACATACAAAAGGGACAAATACTTTTTGACTCTTTGGTTTCACACCACCTTGTTGGCACCCAATTTGAAGATTACACATTAAAAAGTTTCGAAAAGAGAAGAGTAAAACTTAGTTCCTTTAAAAAACCTGTATTCATTTTAACCTATGCATCATGGTGCGTTCCCAGTAAGGGAGAAATTCCTGCTTTGAACAAGCTAGCTCAAAAATATGCTAAGGATGTTCAGTTTATAATCTTATTTTGGGATAAAAAATACCAAGTAAAAAAGATTTCACGCAAATTCAACCATAATATTACGGTTTGCTACGCTCATGAAACGTACAAAAATGACGCAATGATTGTCTCTCACCTGAAACATACTTTAGGATTTCCCACTTCTTATTTCTTAGATCAAAATCTAAAAGTAGTAAACATTAAGAGAGGTGGAGCTCAACCTGATAAGAAAAGTACTTATGTAAAAGCATACACAATGAATTACAATGTTTTCAGAGAAGGTTTAGGTAGTTTATTGATTGACAAGGACATCACTCAAGAACAGTTGACTACTAACTAATTCTTAGACAACAGCATTTTACCCGCTACAAACAAAAGCACTACAGCGAAGATTTTCTTTAGCATTTTTTGATCAATGCTGATAGCCATTTTACTTCCGAAATAGCCACCAACTACAAAAAACAAGGCAATAATTCCCGCATATCTCCAATCGATATAACCTTCTTTATAGTAATTATATACCGCAGCAGCTGTAACCGGTACTACAAGAACCGTCAAACTGGTTCCTTGCGCTTGGTGTTGATTGAATCCCATTAGATAAATCAGTAACGGAACCATAACAATTCCTCCACCTACTCCAACCAAGCCACTTAACATTCCGGCAATAACGCCAATCAATGCCAACAACAATACCGCTTCTAAAGTCATTTTTTTCATTTTTATTTTACTTCCGGAATTTCGATTTCGTATACTTTTTTAGTAGGATTATCTAACTTCCTATCGCGTAACCACGGGTTATGGTATTTCAACGTCTTGTAATTAATTCCCTGCAATTTTGAGAATATTGCCAAATCTTTCACAGTGCTGTCCACCTGAATTTTTCTCGTTGGTATTTTTTTGTACAACTCTTCTTGCGGTAACACAAAATTGTATTTTGCCGGATTTTTCATAATTTCTTTTAAAGCTAAAATCCTAAAAACATAACGGGAAGTTTCCTCATTCAACAACAAGTCATAATAGTTATTTACACCCTGAAAATCAATTTGTGACTGCAAGCCATTCAATCCTCCATTGTAAGATGCAGCAGCCATAGTCCAAGAACCAAATCTCTCTTTAGCTGCCACCAAGTATTTACAAGCTGCTTCAGTAGATTTTTCAAGATGATAACGCTCATCCACAGTTTCAGACACTTCCAACCCTTTTTCTTTAGCAGTCAGCGGCATAAATTGCCAAACACCACGCGCACCAGCACTAGAAACAGCATTAGTTAGTGAACTTTCAATCACTGCCAAATATTTAAAATCATCGGGAACACTGTATTTAGCTAAAATTGGTTCGATAACCGGAAAAACTTTATTCGCTCTTTTCAAAATTAATATTGTAGATCCGTGCATGAATTCGTTAACCACCAATTCCCTATCCATTCTTTCTTTAACATCAGGAATATGCAATGGCGCTTCTTCTCCTGCAAAATCAATTTTATCAGGAAACTGTCCTTTCATTTTTGCATTAACAAACAATCCAAAAGCAGCAACCCCAATAAACAACAAAACTATCTTCTTCATAATAATCCTCTTTTTATTTTAAAATTATTTCAGGCAAATTAGCATTCAGCCATCGGTAACGCATAATAATCATGATATGCGTACCACCTTTAATATTGATAAATTCTTTAATATTCTTAGCCGGAAAAACCTCATCATTATCACCATGAATATGAATTACCTCCGGATCGATTTCAACTCTTTCCCAATTTATTATTTGTTCAATAGCCCAATCGAGATATTCTTTCTCTCTTCTGGTCATCAACACTTTATACAACTCCAAACGCTGTTTAACGATCCCAGAGCCAAAAGCATACTTCGCCAAAGCTTCTATATTTTGCGCCAAGCTAGTCGGTAAAAGCTTGTATGCTTTTGTCGTTTTAGCAATTTTCATTCGACGTGGCAATTCCTTATTCGTTTTCACACTGGAAATGATGATCACTTTTTTGGGATTCAGAAACTGTTTCATTTCCTGAACCAATATTCCACCAAAAGAAACACCAATCAAGACAGCATCTTCATGCTTGACTTCCTGAGCCATTCGTTGTGCATAATGTATAAGTGTTTCTCCTTTTTCAGGAAGAAACCATTCCAGTAAATGCATTTCAAAAGTATCTTCAGGCAATTTAATTTTTTCGAAAATCAATGAACTTGCTGCCATACCCGGCATGAAATAAACATGAATTTTAGACATAAAAAGTAACTTATAACTAGATTTTACCGAAATTTGTATAAAAGTAATTATTTCCTAACGGAATGAATTAGCTTGCATATAAAAATTACCATTTTTTTAATAATCAGAATTCACAAACCACTTTCAACACATCACCATGGAAATTAAAGACAATACTTTTTCTAGACAGTTTGAAATAAATGCCACGGAAGGTGTTATAACAGTAGAATATTCACTTCAGGAACGAAAAATATTCCTTACCCGAATAAATACTCCCGAAAGCTTTGACAACGAATTATTAATAGACGAAATCCTTTCAGAAATTTTAGCCCTGGCAGAAGACAAAAAATGGAAGGTTGTTCCTGTTTTTCCTAGAGTTGCCAGTTTCTTCAGAAAGAATCCAAAATTCAAAACATTACTTCCACCAGGAATCAGAATTTAACCCAAAACAAGCTCTACACAAATTTTATTTGTATTTTTATCGTATGAGCTCCGAAGAAACCAATCACAAAATTCTTGAATTTTTTGAAGTCATCGAAAAGTATTATGGCTGTAAAACTGAACTTACAGAAGGAATCTGTACGTCTTCGGGTGATTTTAGTCCGGACTTAACAACTTGGAATCTTTTTGAATTTGAATTAGTCCGTTCCGCCTATCGAAATCATGGCGCGAGATTCATGATGGAAGGTAGCGGCATGTATTATGAAATTGACGCACGAAGTATCGTTTCATTAACCCAGCCTGGTAGAAACAAGTTTGAATTCATTGAAAAGCTAGGAGATAATGTCTATCGCATTACTAAACTTCGTTTTCATTATAAATACTGATATCACACTACTTTTATTTGCATAAAAAAATCCAAATATTAGTTTAAAAGCTAACATTTGGATTACTATATTTTTATTCTTTTATTTTAAACAAGAACATTCAAAAACTCCATTCTAACTGCACCATCTTCATCAATTTTAGTCAGATGAATATCATGAAGCGTATTCACTAATTCCGGATTCCAAGGCGTTTTCACTTTTACATAATTTTCGGTAAATCCGTGAATATAACCTTCCTTGTTTTCTCCTTCAAACAAAACCGTTCTGTTTGTTCCAATTTGACTTTCATAGAAGGCACGACGCTTTTTAACCGAAAGTCCTCGCAACATCTTACTTCGTTTTGCTCTAACATTGGCTGGAACAACACCATCCATTACTGAGGCTTCGGTATTATCTCTTTCAGAATAGGTAAACACGTGTAGATATGAAATATCCAATTCATTTAGAAAATTATAGGTTTCCAAGAACAATTCATCTGTTTCTCCCGGAAAACCAACAATCACATCAACACCAATACAAGCATCCGGCATTACTTGACGGATTTTAGCAACTCGATCAGAATACAACTCTCGCAAATAGCGTCGTTTCATTTTTTTCAGAATCGTATTACTTCCTGATTGCAACGGAATATGAAAATGCGGAACAAAAGTGCGGCTTTGAGAAACGAATTCAATAGTTTCGTTTTTCAACAAATTAGGCTCAATGGAAGAAATACGAAGACGCTCAATACCTTCAATTTTGTCTAAAGCCTGAACCAATTCCAAGAAAGTATGTTCGTGTTTTTTATTTCCGAATTCACCCTTACCATAATCTCCAATATTCACTCCGGTAAGAACAATTTCCTTAATACCTTTTTTCGAGATTTCTGTGGCATTTTTCATCACGTTCTCCATGGTATCACTTCTGGAAATTCCACGAGCCAAAGGTATTGTACAATAAGTACATTTATAATCACATCCGTCTTGTACCTTCAGAAAAGCGCGGGTTCTGTCACCGATAGAATAACTTCCTACGTAAAAATCGGCTTCTTCGATTTCGCACGAATACACTTCACCCATATCATTTTTAGAAAGATCATTGATATAATCGGTGATTTTAAATTTTTCGGTAGCGCCCAAAACAAGATCCACGCCATCAACCGAAGCTAATTCTTCCGGTTTCAATTGCGCATAACAACCTACAGCTGCGACAAATGCTTTGTCATTCAGCTTCATGGCTTTTTTCACAATCTGCTTGAATTGTTTATCGGCGTTTTCGGTAACCGAACAAGTATTGATTACGTAGATATCTGCAACTTCTTCAAAATCAACACGATCAAAGCCTTCATTTTGAAAATTACGGGCAATCGTGGATGTTTCAGAAAAATTCAATTTACAGCCTAAAGTATAAAAGGCTACTTTCTTTTTGTTTTCCATAAGCTAACTCAATCAATGAAATCGTTGTCAAAAAATTGAGGGTGCAAATGTACGGACATTTGCAGTAAAAATAATCTTGATTTTCAACAATTTGTCAATCGGAAAAATTATTCCGTTTCGGTTCTACCTATATCATCTATAGAATCCACCACAACTACTTCTTTTTCCCATTTTCTTTCAAGCAGGTAATATAATAAATAACAGCAACCTAACCCGAAAGGAATTCCTAACAAACTAAGTCCTATATTATTACTTTCCCAATCGATACCCCAACCAAATATCAAATCCAAAATACCGATAACAATTCCAGTCAAAAATGTTCCAGCGTAGTAAGTAACCACACCAAGAAGACCATAAACCCATTTTTTGTTATCATATAAATCTGCCAGTTCAGCAAATTTCTTCCAAATAAAATAAATTAAAAAAATCCCTAACATACTATTTACTCTTTTCTATATTTTTTAGTTTCTTCAAAAACGTGTTCTAAAATTTTAGCATCCTCTTCAGTAAAATCGACCTGTCTGCGAGCCATCACAATTTTAGCTGTTTGAAAAGCCTTATTTGTCATATACGTAGTAAAACCAGAAGCACCACCCCAAGAAAAACTTGGCACGAAATTACGAGGAAAACCGCTTCCGAAAATGTTAGCACTAACACCAACCACCGTACCGGTATTAAACATAGTATTGATACCACATTTACTATGATCTCCCATCATCAGTCCACAAAATTGCAAACCTGTTTTAGCAAAACCTTCGGTTTCATAACTCCAAAGTTTTACTTCTTCGTAATTATTCTTCAAATTGGAATTATTACTATCGGCACCAATATTACACCATTCACCCAACACCGAATTTCCTAAAAATCCATCATGGCCTTTATTCGAATAGCCGAACAATACTGAATTATTTACTTCTCCACCAATAACAGAATGCGGCCCAACAGTAGTTGCTCCATAGACTTTAGTTGCTAATTTTACTCTTCCGTTATCACAAAGCGCAAACGGTCCGCGAATA
>DATEDY010000281.1:0-4568 GCA_035281405.1 Flavobacterium sp. | reverse complement strand
TAATTTTAATTTAAATATGTAATTTCTGAAGTGAATTCAGATTTATAATAGAAAAAGAATGAATACATTAATAGCGATATCAGGATTAGGAGTCATCAGTCTTATAGCCGAAATTTTTAACGGAAGAAAAATTATTGTTCCGATTACTATTGTTGGGCTGTTGGCTATTTTAGGCTACAATGTTTGTGAACAAAATGCTTATGGCTTTTTCTACAACCACATGATGGTGGTTGATAAGTTTTCAGTGGCTTTCTCCAGCTTGTTTATTGTAATCACAGTTTTCTTGATTGCTTTAAGTCACGAGTTTTACAAAGATAAACCAACAACTATTTCTGATTTTGTTGCTATCAAGGTTTTCTTGTTAGCAGGTGCTGTGGCAATGGTTTCTTTCGGAAACTTGGCCATGTTCTTTTTAGGTATCGAAATCTTGTCAGTGGCGCTGTATGTTTTGGCTGCTAGCAGAAGACAGGATTTAAGAAGTAACGAAGCCGGTATGAAATATTTCTTAATGGGATCTTTCGCTTCTGGTATCATACTTTTCGGAATCACGTTAATCTACGGAGCAACAGGTACTTTTGATTTAATGTCAATTTATCAAATTACACATTCTACTACATTTCCTTTATGGTATTATATGGGAATTGCTATGTTGCTAATCGGTATGTTGTTCAAAATTGCAGCAGTGCCTTTCCATTTCTGGGCTCCGGATGTATACGAAGGTTCTCCTGCGTTGACTACAGCTACCATGAGTACCTTGGCAAAAGTGGTGGCAATGACGGCTTTGTATAAGTTAATGGTGATTTTATTGCCTTCACAAACGTACGCTTTCCAAATGGTCGTTGTGGTGATTGCCGCATTGTCTATGATCGTAGGTAATATTATGGCACTTCGTCAAAATAATGTGAAGCGTATGTTTGCTTTCTCTGGTATTTCACATGCCGGATTCATGTTGTCAACTTTGTTGATCTCTAATGATTCTGCAAACGTTTTGTTTTACTACGCTACTGCATATACTATCGCCGGTTTGGCTTTCTTCGCTGTCGTGTTGTATGTAACTAATGAAAAGAAACACGAAACTATCGATGCTTTCAATGGATTTGGGAAATCACACCCTTTGTTGGCTTTAGTAATGACTGCCTCTTTATTGTCTATGGCTGGTATTCCAATCTTATCTGGATTCTTCGCTAAATTCTTCTTGCTAAATCAATTGATTCAAACAGGATGGCTGGTATTGGTAATCATCGCAATTATCGCATCAATCATCAGTGTAGGATATTACTTCCGAATCATTTTGGCAATGTATACAAAAGAGGAAGAAGGACAAATGACACCTATGCCGGTAATTTACTATATCGTGGCTGTAGTAGCTTTAATAGCTACGTTAGCTATTGGTGTTTATCCAAGCGCAGTGTATAACTTATTAGGATAATATCTTTTTAAAATAAACAGAAGGCGCTCACTGAGCGCCTTTTTTAATGGAATGCTATTCAGTTTTTATAACTTTTATTGCAAAAGGGAGCTGCATGAACATCCTTTTTTTAATCATTTAATATAAGTATTTTTAACAAATTTTTTTTATGAAAGTTTATTTGTGTTGTGTTTTCCTGCTTATAACAACTGTCGTTTTTTCTCAAAACAAAGTGAGTCTAAGCACTAAAGAATACCTTGAATTACAAGATAAAACAAGATCGTATTTTAATTCTGATATCGATAGCGCTTTCTGGTACAGTACTAAAATTGAAAAGTCTCAAAATAGAATTCACAAGGCATTCGCTTCTGGTGTTAAAGGTTATTTATATGCTAAAAAGGGTGATTTTACAGATGCTAAAAGACATTATAAACGTGCTTTAGAATTGATTAAAGATGCCCCGAAATCCCAACTTAAAACTCAAAATGAAGCCTATATTTATAACTATGGTGGTCTTATCGATTGGATGAATGGAGATGACTCAAAAGCGCTTGACAATTATCTGATTGCTTTAAAATTATCTGAGAGTATCAAAGATTTTGTTCAGGTTGTTAAAATAAACAACAACATAGCATTGGTCAATAGTAATGTGGGGAATTATAAAGAGGCCATTGCAATTACCAAAAAATCTAAAGAATACATTGAAAAAAATAGGCTCCAGTTCACTGAAAGCCAATTTATGCAAAATATGAGCAATAGTTGTGTTAATATTGGTAATTACTATGAGTACGCCCATAATCAAAATAAAGCAAAAACACATTTATTGGACTCGGCTTTTAGCTATTATACCAAAACGCTGATTTTCTCCAAAGAAAATATCGAAAATAAGCTGAAGGCACAAAACAATATTGGAAACCTACATTATAAAAAAAATAATCTCGTTGAAGCCGAAAAAGCCTACCTGAATGTGTTGACACTCGCAAAAGAAAATGATTTCAAAAAGGAATATTATAATGCAAACTACAACCTGGGATTTTTATGTTACAGCAATAAAAAGTATGACAAAGCATTAATTTATTTTAAAAAGGTAGATTCAATGTTTGTTAAAGATAATGAGTTAGGGGATATTCAGTTTATCAACTCCAATTACTACCAGTCAAAAATTTACGATTTTTATAAGGATCATGATAATGCCGCTTACCATTCCGAAATTTATCTGAAACACTTTCAAAAAGTGGAATTAAAAATGAATAAAGAAGAACTGGAAGTCAATTTTAAATTAGGGAAGTTAGATAGCGAGGCAGAAATGTTGAGCCTGCATCAAAAACATAAAAATAAAGTATTGTTTAAAAATGGTATGATTGGTTTCCTCGGGGTTTTATTCATTGTTTTGTTAATTCTGTTTCTTAAAAATTACAGAAGTAAAAAAATCGCCGAACAGAAAGTCAGCATGCTGATTGAAGAATACAAAAATTCCGCCGAAGAATTGAATAGAAAAGAACAGTTCAACCTCGATAAAGATACGATAGCTGACAAAACAGATGGAAATGCAAAAGATGAATCCGCTGTTGTAAGTGAAGAGAATGAGAAAGAGATTATAGCAAAACTGAAATTGTTGGAGGATAAGTTTTTTTATTTAAAGCCTGAATTTTCCCAACAAGAAGTAGCTAAAAGAATAAAAACGAACACAACTTATTTGTCTTATGTCGTAAACAAAAATTACGGAAAATCATTTAGCGTCTATTATAATGAATTGAGAATCAAATTTGTTATTAATGAAATAATGAATAATTCGAAATATCGGGAATACACAACATTGGCAATTGCAGAAAGCGCTGGTTTTAAAAATGCCGATTCTTTTGCAACTTCCTTCAAGAAGAAAACCGGGGTAACACCATATCAGTTTATTAATGAAGTAAAAAAAAGGGAGCTTGTTTAGCTCCCCTTTTTAATTTAAGCATTTGGATTGGTTCTGGGTGTGGATGTGGTTGGAGGTACAAAAACCGTTAAAGGCGTACTTGATGTTGGTAGCGGACTAGTTGTCGTGTTACTGCCTGGCATAGTACCGCTCCCTGCTCCTCCAGTTGAAACTGGGCCACCTCCAATTGGCGGTGGATCAATTATGATATCTCCATCTCCACCATATATTGCTTTCATTTGACTACCGGTAATTTTGTTGTTCAAAAAACCTTCGATTTTTAATTTACTATTTTTCATATTCTCATTTTTTAATTTCCATTTTCAAAATTATAGAAAAATAGAAGTGGTTTGGTTGGTTTTTAATCGTCTGAACCGTATCTCTTTTTTTTCTTTTTTAAGTGTTTGTAAATTAATGATTTGCTACAAATTGTTAAGTCTGCAATTTGTAAATTGTAGCCCCTTTTTTTTTAAATTCAATGGGTGTAGGTTTTTATTTTGTCTTTTTTTGATACACTTTTGCCTTGGAATTATTTGTTCTGGAACATATTTTACTCGACCCCTTCACAAGGGAAACAGTAGCTGAATACTCATTTAGTTAAATATGTTAAACATTCTTGGCCAAGAATAGACGCAAAATCCAAGTGTCTTAAAACGATTGGATTAGTATTAAATTTTAAAAACAAAAGCCATGTTAAAAAACATTTTAAACTTAAAAGGGGCTCAACATTTAAGTAATGATGAGCAAAAAGAAATTGTTGGAGCAGCAAAACAAATCAATTATTATTGTGTTTGCTCTAACGGAACTGTTCTTGGTGTTGTTTCCTCTCATGCTGAATGTGAAAGAATGAGAATGACAGAATGTTATGCTTAATCATCATTAATTTATAAACAAAAGTCATGTTAAAAAACATTTTAAACTTAAAAGGTGCTCAACAGTTAAGTAACAATGAGCAAAAAGAAATTGGTGGTGGAGCACCGCCAATTGGTGGAGATATTATTACTTGCCCTAGATGTGCTGACGGAACACCACCGGCATATCCAACAGGAACTGTAAGTCAATGTAAATGGTATTGTATTATATAAGTAGCAAATTCTGCAGTTGCTTAGCATGATTTAGTTAGGTCCCAAGCAGGAGAACTTGTAAAGACAATACAACAAACAGATTTTTTAAACTCTCTGGAAGTTTTTCAGGGAGTTTTTCTGTTTAATAATTAGGGTTATGGGTTGATTAACAGAGTTT
>DATEDY010000280.1:0-2264 GCA_035281405.1 Flavobacterium sp. | reverse complement strand
AGAATCCACAAAACAAATCAACGATGCTTTCGATCAAATCATCTCATTAGAAACAAACAAAGAAAAATAAGCCATGCACACGCCTCCTTTTATCTCCGAAATAAAAACAAATATTATAATGTCATTTGACGAAAATCATCTAACTTTTCCTCCAAAAATTGAAGAGGAAATCAACCGCTATTTAAAACAGTCGGAAGAAAAACTGAACAAGTGGCATTCTATGTATCAGGAAGGCTTGTTGTCTTTGGAAGAAATCGAATGGTTAATCATCAGCCAAAAGGATTTGATTAGCCTTGAAGCCTTAAAAGATGCGGGGTTAAGCCAAATCAAAATCAATGCGATACAAAACAGTATCCTCAAAATTATTTTAAAATCGATTATCATTAGAATATAAACATGACTAAAAAAATCAGAATATTAAGTTTGGATGGCGGTGGTATCCGGGGAATTATCACCTGTGTCATCCTCAAATACATCGAGGAACAGCTCCAACGAATCGATGATCCCAATGCTAAAATTGGCGACTATTTCGATTTGGTGGCGGGTTCCAGCACCGGCGGACTCATCACTGCGCTGATTCTCTTTCCGGATAACAACAAAAAAGCCAAATACTCCATCACGGAAGCACTGGAACTCTATGCTAAAAAAGGGGATTCTATCTTCAATGTAACCTTCTGGGAACGATTGATCAATCCCTTCGGTTTGTTTAACGAAAAAATATCGCAAAAGAACCTCGAAAAACAACTCGAGGAGGTCTTTGGTCAACTGGAACTGAAAGACCTCATAAAACCATGTTTAATTACGTCCTACGACATCAGTTCGCGTAAAGCTAAATTCTTCTGCAGTCACGAAGCCCATGCGCCTTTGGAAAATTTCTACATGAAGGATGTTTGCCGGGCAACGAGCGCAGCACCAACCTACTTTGAGCCGGCTAAGGTTAAATCGCTTTACGGTCAAGAATATACCTTTGTTGATGGTGGCGTCTATGCGAACAATCCTGCTATGTGCGCTTACGCAGAAGCCAGAAAGATTCCGTTTTCGAAAAAAATTCAGGAAAGTGAAAAACCAGATTACCCAAGTATCAAAGACATGATCATCGTTTCAATTGGCACCGGTCAGGTTTTAAAACCGTATTCTTTCAATGAATTTGAAAATGCAGGAAAAATCAAATGGGTTTCGCCTTTAATTGACATCCTATTGACAGCCAATGCAGAAACTGTCGACTATTACCTCAATAAAATGGCGCAGACTTTAGGCCCAAGAAACCGAAAGAACTATTACCGTATCATGCCAAATCTAAAAAATGCTTCCTCAGAAATGGATGATACGTCTAAGAAAAACATCTACGAACTCATTCAGGCCGGTTTGTATTACATTGATAACAATCGGGAACAACTGAACGAAATAGCAAAGAAACTGGTTAAAAACAAATAAGAGGTTCAATTGAACCTCTTATTTTTATAATAATTTAATACCTCTAATTGTGTAGAACACTCGGTAGGTGTTGGATTTATTGTCGAAAAAGGTTTCTTCAACAAACATGATTTCTACTTTGTCGCCTTTGGCTATTTTATTTTTGATCAGTAAAGAATCGCCATCAAATTGTGATAACCATATAAACTCTCTGGACATATTACTTTCGTCTTTCAGCTTAATCGTTTTGAATTCGCTTGACAAAACGTCTTCTATAACTCCTGATGCAGTGAAAGTATTTGCATTGCCATCAGCAAAAAGCGGTGTCCCATCATCATCTTTCATATTTTTGAAAACCTGAGGACAACTCAATGCCATTTCAATACCAACGCCTTCAGCAATCTTTTCAATCGATTCCATCTTGTTGTTAGGATCAATACCCATGATTCTTTGCTCTTTGGCCTCTAGACTGTTTACCGCTTCGAAAATACAAAGTCCTAATTCCACATCACCGATGTTTGGTCCTTTTTTAATAGCACAATCACACGTTTTATCACCAAGCTTTTTGTAGATTGCTTCTTTCTTTTGGGCCGAAATACCTAATGACATAAAAGTCGCCACCACTCCGAATACTATTTTTCTCATGTTTTCTGTTTTTAGTGTTACGAAAATAAAAATTTAAAGTTTGCATCTGCTTTTTTACTTGAAAAAGTTTTCAAATGAATATTTACCTTTGCTGCAATGAAGAACACCTATCCCAAACACGAAAAGCTCAAAAGCAAAAACACGATCGACTTACTTTTTTCGGAAGGAAAATCGGTTTCAAAGTATCCTTTGCGTTTGGTTTTCGC
>DATEDY010000279.1:0-3183 GCA_035281405.1 Flavobacterium sp. | reverse complement strand
CACCTTGCCATATACACCATAACTGGAAGGATCTACTTGTAACTTGTCTAATTTTATAATCAATTCACCTAGCTGAATATTTTGGTCTTTGAGTTCCAATACTGATGCGATGACTTCCTGACCACCGGCTCCGGATGTTTTGCTTGTAACTACAATGCCATTCGTGTCTAAATAGGATTGAAATGTTTCATAAAAGGATTTGTTGAATGTACTTTCTCCTGCACCGCTGTCAAAGTTAAATGGCAGTGTTTTGCCTTTGTACTTCAACAGCAATACGGGACGAAGCTGGTCGATAAACAAATTCTTTTCTTTCTTTCCAGTAATTATGGCTTTCGAAAACGTAATACTGTCAGAGGCAAGGGTAACAGTACCCAATTCTTTGATAATCGGAAATCCTATAATCCCGTTAATCACATAAGCACCATTGGCAAAGGTAAAGGCATCGTCAGGATACACTAAAAACACGGCATTATGTACCGTCAGTGCTCCTATGGTTAAAACGGGAGCAACGCCAATCAGTACTTTGTTTTCAATCCCGGTGAAGCTCATCACTTTAATATCGTTATCGGGTAAAAGGGTGATTCCCATTTTCTTGGCCATGCTTTCGGTAATACAGCTAATCCCGGCTCCGGTGTCAAAAACAAATGCACTCGAAATGCCATTGGCTTTGATCTCTGTAGTGATTAAACCGGCCATGTCTTTTTTGGAACCAACACTAATGCTGGAAAATCGTTCTATGGTTTGGGGCTTTTGATGCTGTAACACTTCCCAAATGCGCTGGGTGTTCAGTTCGTCGTTTAGATCTTCCGGACTGAGATTTTCTGCAAACCGGGTGGTTAAAATCTTCGATGTCTTGTAGGCATTCTTATAATCGCTGAGTTTGATATAGTTGTCGTTCTTTAATTTATGATACGCAAAGCTTTTTTTAAGAGAATCCAATTTTATTTTCCCCAAATGGTCATTCGAAAAACCGGGTTGGTTGCACACGTTGGCATAAACGGCTTTATAAAAATAATAATGTTTGGTTTTGCTTTTGCTGTTCAAACTGTCCATCTGCACAAATTGGTACTGATCAAAATAATCTTTGAGTTGCTTTTCTGTTTGGCTTTGCGAAAAAGCAATCGCACTGCTGAATAATAAAGTAAGTAGGAGGTATTGCTTCATTTTCTGTTTTAATTAGGACAGTTACTTTGATACCAGTTTTTCGATTTGTTCAAATACCAACTTATAACGGGTGGTGTCTGCAGGGGAAATTCTCGCAACTGCATGATAATTCCTGCCTGTGCATTCGTTTTTTTCAGAAGTATAACCTTCAACTATATAAGCAACACCATCTAAATAATATTCCTTATACCGAACTGGCAAACGCCAAAAATGAATACCATCCAACGAATTTTTAATTGCTTTCCAGTCTTGCGTACTCACTATCGTCTTTCGTTCTTTACTTAAACTGTCTATTCTGATGTTTTTGTGTTGTAAAGTATCTTCTTTGCATTCAAAATAACTTTTTGATAGAATAACATAACTGTCACCACTTTTATTTATGCGATAGCTGTGGTAGTCTCCAAAGGAACTTAATACCCAAAATCTATAAATTTCTTCTTCTTTTAAAGATGCTAATTCGGGTTCTTGGAGTCGATTTAAAAAATGGGAAAGTGTCTTTTTTGATTTCATCACCGCTATAGTACTGTCATTTTTTCTCAAAACTTCTGCATCCAAATGGCAATTCGGTTTGTTGTTACACCCCATGCATGCAATAAGGAATGATAAAGTGATTAAAAAAATGAGGATGGAATGTTTTTTCATAAAACGGAAAAGTAGTTGTTTTCTTTCAAACGAATATAAGCAATAAAAAAGCGAAGACTAAACACTCTTAACGTATCATTAAGTATTCTCAGCTAATTACTCAGGATTAAGTACTTTGTTTGGTTCTGAAGCGAAATCATTTGGCTCTGAAATGACTTTCTTTTGTCCTTAAGGGAATTTATTTTATGAATAGGTGATTCATTTTTATACATAAGTGACTTTATTTTATACATAAACGACTTTGTTTTATGAATAGGTGATTTATTTTTATCTATAGGTTAATTTGTTTTATCTGTAGATGATTTACTTTTATCTATAGGTGAATTTGTTTTATCTGTAAGTGACTTATTTTGTTTTTTAGGTGATTTTTTTTCTTTTTTTATCCATTTCAGGCATGTATTTTGTAAGTGTATTCCTAAAAGTTTGATTATGTTGTATTTTAATTTCTCTCGTATTCTTAAAATTAAAGGAATTGCCCGTCCTTTTTCTTACCTTCTTTCTCTAGGTTACTCTGCGAACATGGCCACAAGGATGGCTAACAATAGAGTAGGCCAAATGAACATTGCCATGCTGGAAAGAATCTGCCGGGATCTCAATTGCACTCCTAATGATATTATCGATTTCCGTCCGTCTGCAAATAGCATGCTCCCAAAAGACCATGCACTACATTCTTTAACCAAAACCGAAATCACTAATGAGGTGCTGGAGAAAATCAATACACTGCCCTTCGAAAAAATTCAGCAAATCCACGATGTCATCAAAAGCATGGAGTAGGTTTTTGTTCCAATCGCTTGATATGTTTCATACATACTGCAATGTCCCTCATTGTCCAACAAAAAAAAGAGCAGTTAAATACTGCTCTTTTTTTTATTATCGTTTTAAAGTAAAGTGACCTCGGTGTTCTTTACCGTTTTCTCTTGTAACAATAAACCAGTAATCGTCTGCTGGTAACGGTTTGCCATTGTATATGCCGTCCCATCCGGTATTCTTTGTGTCTAATACTTTAAGCATCTTACCTCTTCGGTCAAATATCTTAATCTCTAAATGGGGTTCGTTTTTCGAAAACAAGATTTTCCACTTGTCATTAAAACCATCATTGTTCGGAGTGAAAAACTTTGGATAGGTCAGCAAATAAATGTCATCTTTGGTAACACCACAACCGTTCTTGTCTCTCACAAAAACTTGGTATTCTCCAATTTCCAAACCTTCAAAAGTATTGCTGTCTTGATAATTAATGCCATCTAAAGAATATTCATAATTTCCTAAACCGGTAACATTAACGGTAATAATATTGTTGAATTCTGTCCAGTCTCTTACATCAAACGGAGTAAAAACCGCCGGGTTGGATAAAACTACATGGATGGTTTTAGTTGTCGA
>DATEDY010000278.1:0-2595 GCA_035281405.1 Flavobacterium sp. | reverse complement strand
AGAGAGCATCAAGACTCCACCACAAACTAATACGAATGCGAATAAAGTTCCAATACTTGTAAAGTCAAGAACGAAATTTTCATCGGTAAAGAAAATAGGTAATCCTACAACAAAACCAGTCACAATTGTTGCAAATCCTGGAGTTTTGTGTTTTGGATGTATTTCGGCAAATTTTTTCGGCATTAATCCGTCACGACTCATGGTCATCCAAATACGGGGTTGTCCCATTTGGAAAACTAACATCACACTGGTCATGGCTACAACAGCAGCAATAGAAACAATGAATAACATCCATTTAATTCCTTTGATGGCAAAAATTTCAGCTAATGGATCACTAACTCCTAATAAGTCATATTTAACCATTCCCGTTAAAACCAAGGCTAAAATAATGTATACCACAGTACAGATTATCAATGAATAAATCATTCCTTTTGGTAAGTCGCGTTGCGGATTTTTACTTTCTTCTGCCAAAGTTGAAACAGCATCAAAACCAATATAAGCGAAGAAAACTGCAGAAACTCCAGCCATAACACCACCAAAACCATTTGGCATAAAAGGAGTCCAGTTATCAATATCAATATGGAAAGCACCTACTATGATTACTAATAAGATGATGGCTAATTTAATGTAAACCATTGCGTTGCTTAGGTTTTTGGATTCTTTGGTGCCTTTGTAAATTAAATAGGTAATCAATATGTTGATTAATACAGCCGGCATGTCAAAAATGATTCGTAATCCGCCAATCGACGGTGCGTTTTGCCAAGCTGTTAATCCTTCGCCAACTTTATTATCTATAAATGCCGCATGTGCCGATTTATAATTTATGGTAAGCCATTCTGGTAAATGTATACCGAAAGTCTCAAGCAAATTGGTAAAATATCCACTCCATGAAAAGGCAATGTAAATGTTACCAATTGAATATTCCATTAATAATGCCCAACCGATAATCCATGCGAACAATTCCCCAAATGACACATAGGCATAAGTATAAGCACTTCCTGAAACCGGAACTCTTGAAGCAAATTCTGCATAGCACATTGCTGTAAAACCACAAGCAATGGCACACATTACATATAATAAGATTACTCCGGGACCACCTGAAAAACAAGCGTTACCAATTGCTGAAAAGGTTCCGCCACCAATGATAGCTGCAATTCCGAAGAAAGTTAAATCTTTTACATTCAGTACTTTATTTAATCCCGAATGTTCTCCGTCACCGCCTTGTTGTAATATTGTAGTTAGAGGTTTTTTTCTAAATAAATTGAAAAATGACATATAATTTGTTTGGTTTGTTTGTTAAAAGCCAACAAATATATAAAACCAATTGGTAATTAGGGATGATGTTGATAAATTAAAGCACAAAAGGTGACCCGAAGATCACCTTTATATTTTGTTGTGTACAATTTAAATTAAGCCAAGTCAAATCGATCAAGATTCATAACTTTGGTCCAGGCTGCAACAAAGTCGGAAATAAATTTTTGCTGAGCATCTTCACATGCATATACTTCTGCAATGGCTCTTAGCTCAGAATTCGAGCCAAAAATCAAATCCACTCGGGTTCCCATCCATTTTATTGCTCCCGAAGAACGATCAGTGCCTACAAAGGCATCTTCAGTATCTGAAACTGACTTCCATTGCGTGTCTAAATCCAATAAATTGACAAAAAAATCATTCGTTAATGTCTCGGCACGTTTAGTGAATACTCCGTTTTGCGATTGATCAAAGTTAGTATTCAAAACACGCATGCCACCTAATAAAACAGTCATTTCTGGTGCTGATAGGGTTAGTAATTGTGCTTTGTCAATCAGCATTTCTTCAGCGGAAACTGTAAATTTTGTTTTAGCATAGTTACGGAAACCATCAGCTAAAGGTTCAAGTACAGCAAAAGAATCCACATCAGTTTGTTCTTGTGATGCATCTGTTCTTCCGGGAGTAAATGGAACAGTGATGTTTTGACCTGCGTTTTTAGCTGCTTGTTCAATTCCTGCGCATCCGCCTAAAACAATCAAATCGGCTATGGATACTTTTTTATTGAAATTGTTTTGGATTTTTTCTAATGTTTCAAGCACTTTTGTTAATTGCCCTGGATTATTTACTTTCCAGTCTTTTTGTGGTGCAAGACGGATTCGGCCTCCATTGGCACCACCACGCTTATCAGAACCTCTAAATGTTGATGCGGAAGCCCAAGCTGTGGAAACCAATTGGGAAACAGTTAGGCCGGAAGCAAGTATTGTCGCTTTTAAGGCAGCTATATCTTGTTCGTTGATTAACGGGTGTGTTGCGGATGGAATTGGATCTTGCCAAATTAATTCTTCGTTCGGAACTTCAGGGCCTAAATAACGAGCTTTTGGCCCCATGTCTCTATGAGTCAATTTGAACCAGGCTCTTGCAAATGCATCATTAAATTCTTCAGGATTTTCCAAAAAATGTCTGGATATTTTTTCATAGATAGGGTCAAAACGTAAGGATAAATCCGTTGTTAGCATAAAAGGTTGGTGACTTTTTGAAGGATCATGTGCATCAGGAACTAATCCTGCGCCTGCGCCATCTTTAGGTCTCCATTGATGCGCTCCAGCCGGGCTTTTAGTCAATTCC
>DATEDY010000277.1:0-4913 GCA_035281405.1 Flavobacterium sp. | reverse complement strand
GGAAAGAAAAACAATATCCGGATCACCCTGTATACGCATTTTTTGCACTACTACTTCAGGATAACGCCCTTCATACTTTTCGTTATTGGCATAAATATTTTCAAATTTATTCAGTTCAAGCAAAGTATTGATAAATGTATTACCACCAGCCACCATGTAAGGATTTGCCCAAATAAAATAGGCAGCTTTTTGGGTTTCGAAGTCTTTTATAAAATTCAGAAAATCGCGGTGTGCAAAATTGATTTTATCAATCCATTTTTGCGATTCGGTACGTACATTAAACAGTTTCCCGAAATCTTCAATCATTTGATTATTATCTTCGATTGTATAGATATCTGTTACCCAAACAGGGCATAATTTTCGCAGTGATTCAACAATTTCTTCTGTATTTTCTTCTTTGTTACAGATGATAATATCCGGTTTTAGTGCTTCAATCTTATCTATTTTGATCTTCTTTGTTCCACCAACAATCGTTTTGGTCGATTTAAAATGAAACGGATGAACACAAAATTTAGTTATACCAACAACACGGTCTTCCAAACCTAAATCGTATAACAATTCGGTTTGCGAGGGAACTAAAGAAACGATTCTTTTAGGTGATGTCTCAAAAGTGAGTTGATTTCCTAATTGGTCTGTAAATACTTTATTGATCACTAATTATTATTTTTTAATATCTGCTCCATTTCCTGTTGTAACTTCAAGGCTTCCTCTCTGGCTTTCATAACAAAATCTTCACCATTTGAAGCGTAAATAATTCCTCGGGAAGAGTTAATCAGCAAGCCAACTTGAGCGTTCATTCCGTATTTGCATACTTCTGTCAAACTTCCGCCTTGCGCTCCTACTCCGGGAACCAGTAAAAAACTATTCGGAACAATATTTCTGATTTCTGTAAAATATTCGGCCTTGGTGGCTCCAACTACGTACATCAAATTTTCAGAATTTCTCCACGTTTTTGAAGTTTCAATTACCTGCTTATACAATTCTTTTCCATCCACTTTTTTTATCTGAAAATCAAACGCACCTTCGTTGGACGTCAATGCCAGCATAATAGTATGTTTATTTTTGAAAGTTAAAAAAGGCTCCACCGAATCTTTTCCCATATAGGGTGCTACCGTTACGGAATCAAATTGAAGATCTTCAAAAAAAGCTTTGGCATACATAGAAGAGGTGTTGCCGATATCTCCACGTTTAGCATCGGCTATGGTGAAAATTTCCGGGTGCTTTTCGTTGATGTATTGAATAGTTTTTTGCAGTGATTGCCAGCCTTTCAATCCGTATGCTTCGTAAAAAGCGATATTAGGCTTGTAGGATACACACAAATCGTGTGTTGCATCAATGATCGCTTTATTGAATTCAAAAATAGGATCTTCTGTTGTTAAAAGATGTTTTGGGATTTTGTTCAAGTCGACATCTAAGCCAATGCACAGAAACGTTTTTTTGGCTTGAATCTGCTCGTAAAGTTGTTGTGTTGTCATTTGTTATAGTTGTGCCGCAAAAGTACGAAGTTGTGAGCCAATTCTCAAAATTATATAACAATCCTAAAAAATATTGTAACAGGAAGCACGCAGACTAGTTCGAACTTTGTCCTGTAAACGCAACAAATTATAAACTAAAAAAAATAAATTTATGAAAACGACATTAAAAAAATTAGTCTTAGGACTAAGTTTATTGAGTGCTGGACTTATTTATGCACAGGATGAAAACATGACCAATATGTTCAAAATAGGAGGAAATGTAGGGGTTGCTCTCCCGTCATCCAACGCAACAATGACAGCTGGAGCAGACTTTGCTTATCAAAACTTAGTTACACCAGGATTTGGATTGGGTTTCACAACCGGATATAAACATTATTTCGCAAAGGATAATGATGGAATTGAGAACAATGATTTCGGAGTACTTCCCATTGCTGGAATGATTAGGATTTACCCTAAAGATGTAGGGATTTTCTTTGGAACAGATGTTGGCTATGGATTTATCACAGGACCGAAACACGTTGCATCCAATTCTGACATAGAAAGACCTGACGGTGGATTATATCTCAAACCTGAAATTGGATGGCACAACTGGCATTGGAACATTTCATTACAATACAGTATGCTATTCACCGGAGACAAAGGACAAATTGGTTCACAAGATTATGATACAGGCAGTTTAGGAATTGGTGTAACTTATAATTTCCCATTAGGCAAATAATTTCGAAATACCATATCAATAAGCCCTGATTTATCGGGGCTTTTCAAATTAATTTTTACAGTAAGAAACCATCGTAATTAAATTAAATTTTTAAATTTACGTATGAAATTATCTACATCCAATCCTACTGCACAGTTAACATATAATTTAATATCAGTAATTGCCATTATTTTCATTTTGTATGTAATGAAACCATTTTTGGTTCCATTATTAATATCAATCATACTAAGTGTAATGGTTTTTCCTGTTGTCCATTTTTTAGAGAGAAAACTTCGCTTTAACAGAGTGTTTTCTGCATTGACTGTATTATTCCTGTTGGGAATAGTAATCGGAACATTGATCTGGTTAATTAGTGGTCAAATATCTAATTTCGTAAGTAAAAGCGATTTATACACAACTAAACTAACCGCACTCTACAATGATACTTTAGTTTATTTTGAGTCCAATTTTGGTGTCAACAGAAATCAGCTCATGAATCAGAATGAGATGAAATTTGAAACCCTTATCCGAAACAATTTTTCAAAAATTGGTGCTTTTTTAAGTTCATCAACAGGTATTATCAGTGATTTATTTTTAATCCCCATTTACATTTTCTTTTTTCTGTTGTATCGAAAATTCTTTGTAGAATTTATCCATAAGGCCTTCCCTGAAAAAAACAACAAATTTTTAAATATCATTTTAAACAAAATCTACGAAGTCCAAAAAAGTTACCTTTTAGGTTTGTTCACAGTCATGTTTATTGTTGGTATTTTAAACAGTATCGGGTTGCTTCTTTTAGGGATTGAGAATGCTGTGTTTTTTGGATTTTTAGCCGCATTGTTATTATTAATCCCTTACATAGGAATTATCATTGGATCGATATTACCTGCACTGGTAGCCTTGGCTACGAAAGATTCGGCTTGGTATTCCTTAGGTGTAATTGGAGTTTTTGGGTTTGTACAGTTTTTAGAAGGTAATTTCATTACTCCGAAAATAACTGGTTCAAAAGTAAGTGTCAATGCATTCATATCTATCGTATCTTTAGTGCTATTTTCAATGCTTTGGGGAACTGCAGGAATGATATTAGCATTACCCATAACCGCATCATTGAAAATTATTTTTGACCATACTCCACAATTAAGAGCCTATGGATTCCTAATTGGAGAACCATCCGAAGAACATTTAAAAAGTAAAGCTAAAATCCGATTGGATCATTGGAAAGAAATCAGAGCAGAAGAAGAAAAGTCAAATACATTAGAATAAGCCAAAATGATTACTACCATACTAGCATACAATAACATTGATACCACAATTGAAGGAATTCGAAATTTCTTTACAGAGAAATTTCCTTTGCTACTTATTGCACTTGTGATATTGATTCTTGGTTTTTTTGGCATCAAAAAACTAAAGAAAATTGCATTTGACTATATTGATAAAAAATCGGAAGATTCATTAGCCAGCGACTTTTTAGTCAACATGATTGCTTTTGTACTTACCATCATACTAATCATTATCTGTTTAAGTATTTTAGGTTGGGGTCATATTACCGATAAAATTTTGGCTGGGGCCGGAATTACGACTTTTATCGTCGGATTTGCCTTAAAAGATATTGGAGAGAATTTTTTAGCCGGAATCCTAATGGCCTTCAGAAGACCATTTAAAGTAGGTGATCTAATCGAAATAGAAAACGTAAGAGGAAGAGTAACTGAAATGTCTTTACGTGAAACGATCATCAAAACTTCCGACGGAAAGGAAGTCTTTATTCCTAATGCCATGCTGGTGAAAAATTTATTGGTCAACCATACTTATGACAATTTATTGCGTTCTGAATTTTCCATCAGCATTGACAATAATGAATCAACAGAAAAAGCATTAGTTATTATTGAAGATATTTTAAAAAGTTTTCAGCAAGTTGAAAAAAGTCCGGTGCCAAGAGTTGTCATCGATGAGATTAACAACAATTCAATTATTGTTAGAGCCCAATTTTGGTTCAAAACCGAAAATGTAAGTGCATCTGCCTCTAGATTGCGAAGCGAAATCATGTTGAAAGTATTCAAAACTTTATTACAAAAAGGACACAATGTTTCTTCAGACTCCATTCAATTAAAAACAATTAACGAACAAACCCAATAGCTATGAAAGCCTTCTTAAAGTTTGATTTTACCGTTTTGACAAAGAAAATCCTGGAAGAAAAGCTTTCTGAATTGGGGTTTAAATTCATAATAACAGGCTTTGGAGAAGTAGAATTTCTTGATGCTATCCCAAATGAAAAACTGGAAGAAATCACTTCGGTATTATATTCATACGGCATTGAAATCATCGAGAACCAAAAAACAGCTTTGGTACAAAAAATCAAGGATGCGATAATTGAAATGGTGTTCAGCGAGGATGCACCTTCGGTAAAAGCTTCTGCCTATCTTGCCGATAAATTGAATCACAGTTACGGTTACTTATCTAATTTATTCAGTGAAGTGACTTATACATCCATCGAAAATTTCATCATTCTTCAAAAAATAGAGTACGCAAAACAACTCATTGTTAATGACAAAATGAGTCTGACCGAAATAGCTTATAAACTCAATTATTCGAGCGTAGCGCATTTGAGTACACAGTTTAAAAACACAACAGGAATCACACCTTCCCAATTTCAACGCATAATAGCCAAACGAAGAGATATCGCTAACACTAAATAACCACCGCAATGCAAAAAGAATATATACACATTATCCTTGCTGATGATG
>DATEDY010000276.1:0-8660 GCA_035281405.1 Flavobacterium sp. | reverse complement strand
CATTATGGATATGAAGTGAATTATCTGATTTATAACTATATGGTCTATTTTCAAAATACCTATAAACAAAACCTCTTTGGTATTGTACCACCAAGGTAAATTTTTATATTTGCCTTATGAACAAATTAAAACAGCGCTGGGGAATAACATCTAATTGGCAACTAACCATCATCTTTGTGGTTTTTGCGATAACCGGTTCTTCTAGTGTGATGGTTTCTAAGCCTATTTTGGATTTCTTTGGTATTACCAGAGACAGTATGCCTTACTTCATTTATATCATTCTTAAGATAGTTATTGTACTTCCGGTGTATCAGGTACTTTTAGTCGGTTTCGGGTTTTTATTCGGGCAGTTTAAATTCTTTTGGGAGTTTGAGAAAAAGATGTTGAAGGCCATGGGCTTAGGATTCCTATTCAAAGCATAAAAAAATCCCGAACTATTCGGGATTTTTCTTTTTTACTTCTTATGTTTTTTATCCTGTAGGTATTCGTATATCCATGTTAGTGTAAACGTGGGTATAAAATCCAACCCGGGGATAATCTCTTCAATAAAAGCGATGGTACCTCCTATTTTACCTACACTTCCTTTGTACATCATTGACAGGGCAAACGCTGCGATGGGTGCCCAAATAATATCGAACGCTTCCCCAAAAAGAGGAATAGCGAAAGTTAGCATACCCAATGCATCAAATAATAAACTGATAATCAATTTACCTGTTGTAGCTTGGGGTTGGTAGGCTGTTTCTACCTGAATGTCTTTGGTCATTGTATCAAAAATTAGAATTGATGATTATGCACTGTACAAAACTAATGCCAAATTACTTTTTCAGTTTATCCTTGAATTGTTTACGTACCTTCTCTACTTTGGGGGTGATTACATACGTACAATACGATTTCTCTTTGTTTTGGTTGTAATAGTTTTGATGGTAATCTTCAGCGATGTAAAATGTTGAGGCATCACTTACTTTGGTTACCACCTTTTTCCCGAAGGTATTTTCATCATTCAATAACTGAATATAAGCCGTAGCCAATTCTTTCTGCTTAGCATTGGTAGTAAACACTTCGCTGCGGTATTGCGAGCCCACATCAGCACCCTGACGGTTGATGGTTGTAGGATCATGCGTAGCGAAGAATACTTCCAATAATTCTCCATAACTTATTTTGTCCGGATCAAAAACGATCTTAACAGCTTCTGCGTGACCTGAATATCCGGAACACACTTCCTCATACGTTGGATTTGTTTTTGTACCTCCAATATAGCCTGGTTTGATACTTTCCACACCGTTTAACTCCAGAAATACCGCTTCGGTACACCAAAAGCAGCCACCGGCGAATATGGCAATTTCTTTTCCGTTAGTAAGATTCATAGCGTGGGGTTCAATACTTTCCATAGATTTTTCTTTTGAATCACAATTCATTGTTATCAGAGACAGTAGCGATAAAAATAATGTTTTCATGATTTCACTTTTATCAAAATTATAAAATTAGATTGTTGCAATTCCGGTGTTAACGAAACTTTATCATTATATACGCAGAATATAGCGTAGCGGATTTTATTAAACCCGAAAAACTTTGTTTCTTTGTACAAATTGACACGGATGATTAAAGCGAGCAACATTCAAAAATACTACGACCAACTTCAGGTATTGAAAGGTGTAAATCTTCATATTGAAAAAGGCGAAATTGTTTCTATTGTAGGTGCTTCCGGAGCAGGAAAGACCACCTTACTGCAAATCTTAGGCACTTTAGACAAACCTTCTGACAGCAAAGGAACCTCATTGCTGATCAATGGTGAAGATGTATTGAAGATGAATGATAAAGCATTATCCAAGTTCCGTAATCTGAACTTGGGCTTTATATTCCAGTTCCATCAGTTACTGCCGGAGTTTACGGCATTAGAGAATGTGTGCATTCCGGCATTCATTGCCAATAAGCCGAAGAAAGAGACCGAAGAAGAAGCGATACGCTTATTAACCTATCTAGGTTTGGGTCATCGTATTAACCATAAACCCAATGAACTATCAGGCGGTGAGCAACAGCGTGTGGCAGTAGCCCGTGCATTGATCAACAAACCGGCGGTTATCTTTGCTGACGAACCATCGGGGAATTTAGATACCCATACCGCTGAGAATCTGCATCAATTGTTTTTTAAGCTTAGAGATGAATTCGGGCAGACGTTTGTGATTGTTACCCATAACGAAGAATTAGCCAATATGGCCGACAGAAAACTGACTATGGTTGACGGTGACATTAGAAACGAGTCGGTTAACGTAGATACTACTGCAGTTACTTCATGAACTTCAGCGAACTAAAAGAATTCCTTGACGAGAAAGTACTCACTTACAATAATCCCCGTTTTATTGAGAGTGATCCCATACAGATACCGCATTCCTTTACATTAAAAGAAGACATTGAAATAGCAGGCTTTCTGGCTTCAGTGATTGCGTGGGGTAATCGGAAGATGATTATCAACAATGCGCAGAAGATGATGCAGCTGATGGGTAATGCACCGTATGATTTTGTTATGAGTCATACCGAAACCCATTTAGAAACACTGGAAGGTTTTGTACACCGTACTTTCAACGGTACTGACTTTATTGGTTTCATCAAGGGGTTACAACACATATACCAGCATCATGGAGGATTAGAGGCCTCCTTCAGCAAACATACAGAAGCTGCTACCACACAAAAGTCCATTGCCACCTTCAAGCAACTCTTCTTTGAAGCACCGCACCAATTGCGAAGTGAGAAACATCTGCCAGATCCTTTGAATAATTCGGCGGCGAAACGTATTAACATGTACCTGCGTTGGATGTGCCGTCAAGACAATAAAGGCGTTGACTTTGGGATTTGGAAAAGCATCCCACCTTCTGCCCTGTCCTGCCCATTGGATGTCCATTCGGGGAATGTAGCCCGTAAACTGGGGTTACTTACGCGCAAGCAAAATGATGCAAAAGCATTGGCTGAATTAGACACACAACTCCGTTTACTGGACCCTACAGATCCGGTGAAATATGACTTTGCCTTATTTGGGTTGGGCGTGTTTGAGGGCTTTTGATTGCTGTTTGTTGTTAATTGTTTGTGGTTAATTGTTTGTAGTTGATTGTTTGATCTACTTAGAGTTCAACTATTCTTTTATATTACTTGGCTTCAATACTTCGGCAAGTTCAGCAAACAAAACTCAGCCAGCGTACTCTACTTTACTATTACTTGGCTTCGAGGGCCTCAGCCAGCGTACTCTACTTTACTATGAATAAATCTTAATTCCTACTACATTTTAATACGTCATAAACACGCCATATATACGCCATATATACGCCATATATCGTACGAAATTGAAAGAATGAAAGGGTGAAGGATTAAAGAGACTGAGGCACTAAGGCTCTAAGGTTCTAAGATTCTGAGGTTTTAATTACGGAATGTCTTTGACGGGAGGTAAATTTCAAGTGGAAGGTTACTTTGATGGAAGGAAAATCCCTAATTAGAATTGTCTTTTCCGTGGAGAAGGTAATTCACAGACAATTGATGGTTTTAGTTAAGTTATCCTTAAATAGCGATTTTGGATTGGAGCTTATTTAGTAACTTTGGGATAGATTTTATCAAAAAGCATGAATTTTAGTGAGTTCCCCGAAAATCCGTTTCAAATAAAGATCTCCTTTCATAAAGTACTGGAAGCTTTAGAATCAATTGCCGATTCGGATGTTGATTACCGATCCAACTATGCCAAAGCGTTACTTGAAAAGGCCGCCCCGTTCCCTGAATTGCGTGATGGGATTACGAGTATGCGTCAAATAGACGACAATGCGGTTCTGATTAATCATTTACTGGCCGATTTATTTCCGACAGCACTGACGAATAACGAAATTAAAGCCGTTACCATTCCGTTTGTCAATATTACTTTCAATTATACCGAGCGATTCAAGAAGATCCTCAAAGATGCGGGAACCGATTTTGACATGAACATCCGTGATTTAGACGACAGGCAATTTTACATTATGAGCTGTTGTTTGATCCTGAATGTATACTATAACCAGCATCTTGATTTCAGTAAGCCTCTTTTTTATGATATTCCCGATGCGGAAGGCATTATGAAGCATTACCGTATTTTGTACAATGCTGATTTTCTTGAAATACTACCTACGGAAAAGTCTGTACAACTGACACAGGAAGACATTAATCTCTTGATGGACAGTTTTGACGACATTGCCATTTGGAAAGAAAAATTTCCTGTTGAAAGTTGGATTTTGAAAGGCTTCGGTATTGTAGTACTATTTGATGCCACCACTGAAAATGCCGTATCCAATTTGAAAACCACCTTATTGAAATTAACTGATGAAGGTGAAAATGAAGACTTTGGTGAAATTTTGAAAGGCATTTTGCAGTCCATCTATAAAATACCTGATTTGCGTATTGGTTATACCTCTTTTGTTATAGACGAAACCAAATTCAGTACTATGGAAAAAGAGAAAAAAGTAGACAGCTTTCTCCTTTGTGGTAGTACCGAGATGAAATGCAAGAAGGCGCTCAACAGTGGCATTTACAAAACCCTGATTGATGACAAAAACTATGTTGCCATTTCGGATGTGGCCAAATTTGCCGAGAGTGAAGAGAACAGCTTCTTTGGGAACCATTTACTGTCACAAGAAGTGATGAGCTGTGTTTTTGCGCCAGTTGTAAAAAACGGAAATCTTTTAGGAATCATCGAATTGGTTTCCTCCCAGGTATCCGAATTAAACAGTCTGAATGCCCATAAGCTCGATATTGTCATGCCCTTTATTGTAGACACCATCGACAGGTATAATTCAGATGTCCAGAATAAAATTGAAGCCGTTATTCAAAAAGAGTACACCACTATCCATCCGAGTGTTTACTGGAAATTCCAGAAAGAAGCCAAGAAATACATTGTGAATGAACATTCCAATCCTGAGTATGTGTTCAAGGAAATTGTTTTTAAGGACGTTTATCCATTGTATGGACAGATAGACATCAAGGAATCTTCTGATACCCGAAACAGAGCGGCTCAGGACGACATTAAAAACCAGTTGAGCACTTTGATCAGTATCATTGAAGCGTTGTATGAAAGAACAAAACTGCCCATACTGGAACAACGAAAATTTGAATTGGTCACCTATTTGAATGATCTGTTCATTAATCTTAAAGCCGATACCGAGCAACAAATCCAGCGTTATATTGAAACCGACATCCATCCGATCCTAAAAAACGAAGGCGAAGATGAAAAAGTAATCGAGTATTTCGACATGATTGATGAAACGACAGGTACATTTTATCAGGAAAGGAAGAAATTTGATGCCACGCTGACTGCCATCAACAAAAAGATGAGCGTTGTACTGGACAACAAACAAAAAGAGGCACAGGCCATCTTCCCGCATTATTTTGAGCGCTTCAATACCGATGGTGTGGAGCACAACTTATACATAGGGAATTCGATAGCACCGCAGTCCCATTTCAATTTAAATTACCTGTACAATATGCGTTTGTGGCAGCTTCAGGTACTGGCTGAAATGGAAAAAGAGCATTATGCCTTAAAAGCATCGTTGCCTTATCAGTTGGAAGTCACATCGCTAATTTTAGTCTTCAGTTCGCCTATAACCATTCGTTTCCGTATGGATGAAAAACGTTTTGATGTGGATGGTTCCTACAATGCCCGTTATGAGGTAGTCAAAAAGCGTATTGATAAAGCATTGGAAAAAAACACCCAAAAGCGCATTACTGAAAAAGGGAAAATCACCATTGTGTATTCCCATTCCGATGAAGAAAAAGAATACACCAAATACATTGAATACCTTCAATTCCAGAAAGTCCTTGAACCCATGGTTGAATTCCTTGAAGTGGAAGATTTACAAGGCGTTTCCGGTTTGAAAGCGATACGTGTTAAAGTACTGATGAATTAAAGTCCGGAGTTTTCAAACGCCCATATGAAGGCAAAAACCGAACAGATGATTCCGATCATGAAAACGGTATAAGTAATACGCAATAATTTGTACTTGCGGTTCAATACCAATCCGAGGTAATACAAATCCTTGATCATAGAATTGTAGAGATAATCACGGTCTTTCATCAGTTCGTTGACAGCCCATTGGTATTCATCCAAAGGCATTTTATAGAAATTACCGAAGAACAACAAGTTTACTTTTTTATCTTCGATATCCTGTCTGGTGAAGGTACCGCTGGTCACTTTCGGGCGGGTTGACATGATGGCAAAAATGATTGAAACCACACTGAACAGCAATAAAATGAATGTTGGCACAATCAAATGCACATTACCCGGACTATCCAGTTTAGGAATCAGTGTGGACAAAGCAATAGAAATGATAATTGCATTTACCGAAAGCAGGATATTCGCTTTACTGTCGGCAATCTCACTCAGTCTTGTATGATTGTTCAGTGTTGTTCTGAACATCGTATCGATACCACGTTCCGGGCGTTCCAGTTTTTCCATCTTCTTCTTTTTCAGTTTGGATTTGGAAACATTTTCGGGATCACCGGATAACTTTTGCAGTTCTTTATGCAGCAGTAAAATATTTTTGTCTTTGACCGGTTGCCAGTTATTTTTGGCATAATCGGTAAAATAGCGGTGGCAATTCACCATGATTCTTCTGTTTTCGGTCAACCATTCCTCATCCGTAAAGGATTTGTTTAGCGTTAACTTCCATTCTTCGCGCAGGAGTTGGCTGGTGGCGAGATACTCTTCACTGGCAAAATGACTGTAATCTGCATCCTTAATAATCTTTTCCAGTATGTCCTGAGGTTCATAGGTAACTTCCGTAGCACGAATCAGTGCAATAACTTTGTCACTATACTCCTGTCCTTTTTGATTATCCAGGAGGAATTGTTTTACAATTTTCACACTTTCTTCCTCATGTTTATCCACAGTTTTGATATACCCCACATCATGGAACCATGCGGCCACTTGAATGATTTCAGCATCAATTGCTTCTATTTTCTCCTGTGTGATCAGGACTTTAGCAGCTGCCACTACTTTTTGAGTATGGTTAAAATTATGGTAAGTATATAAATTAGAAAGATTATCTTTGAGTAAGTTGAAAACAAAGTCTTCTGCGTGTTGAATAAAATTCATGCCATGATCATTTAATACTACTAAATTATGAAATTGTTTTGGGTAAACGAATCAATCAAACAAAATTATAAACTGTTTTGCTATACCTCCCTTTTAGTTCTTTTCAATGCCTGTGCCACCCACAAAATTCAATTGGGTAAGAATACGCAGCATGAAGTTGCAGAAAAAGAACAAGATACCGCTACAATCAAACACACCTTTTATTTGATTGGCGATGCCGGAAACGCTGACGATCAGCAAACACAGCACACCCTTTCCCTTTTAAAAGAACGAATGGATAAACATGATAAAAGTGCTTCTTTACTATTCCTTGGCGACAACATTTATCCATTGGGCATGCCATCAGAAAAAAACACACCGGAAAGAGCTGAAGCCGAATTAAAACTTACCAACCAATTAAAAATAGCGAAGCAATTCAAAGGAAAAACCATATTCATTCCCGGCAATCACGACTGGTATCATGGTTTGAAAGGCTTACAGGAGCAGGAGCTTTTCATTTCCGATTATATGGAACAAAAGAAAGTCTTTCTTCCTGAAAAAGGCTGTGGATTAGAAGAAAGCATCAACTTTGGCAATAAAGTATCATTAATTGTTATTGACAGCCAGTGGTATCTGGAAGACTGGGACAAACAACCCTACATTAATGATAACTGTGACATTAAAACCCGTGATCAATTCTTTGAAGAGTTTGAAAGTCTGATTAACAAGAACCAAAACAAGGTCACCATTATCGCCTTACATCATCCCCTATTGAGTAATGGCCCACATGGCGGACAGTTTTCCCTACAAAAACAACTATACCCATCTAAATACCCGGTTCCTTTACCGGTTTTAGGATCCTTTATCAATTTGTTGCGAAAAACATCCGGTATCAGTCCGCAGGACCTACAAAACAAACAATATGCAGCCTTTGTCAATCGTTTGAAACCCATTATTCAGAACAGAGACAACGTTATTGTCGTTTCCGGACATGAGCACAATTTACAGTACATAGAACACGAAGGCATCAAACAGATTGTAAGTGGATCGGCATCCAAAAAAGAAGCAGCGAGAGCTATCTATCCGGTCAATTTCTCCTTCGGGGGCAATGGTTATGCCGTTCTGAATATCAAAGAAAAAGGCACAGTCGACCTTGTACTTTACAGTACCGAAGACAACCAGGAACGTGAAATCTTCCGTCAGGAAATCATTAAAGAAAAGAAGGCAGAAGAATTGGTCTATACCGGATTGGCCAACAAAACAGTACATGCACCCATCTATCCAACAAAACTGACGAAAAAAAATGCCTTTTACCGCTTTCTGTGGGGAAAACATTACCGAGACTATTACGGCATGCCCATTGAAGTCCCGATCGTACAGCTGGATACTTTGTATGGCGGATTGAAACCGACCATTTCCGGAGGCGGACACCAATCCTTATCCTTGCGTTTGAAAGACAAAAACGGAAAAGAATATGTGATGAGAGCACTCCAGAAGAGCGCTTCCCGATTCTTGCAAAGTGTGGCTTTCAGAGATCAGAACATCGAGAATGAATTCCACAACACAGCAGCCGAGCGTTTTATTT
>DATEDY010000275.1:0-3314 GCA_035281405.1 Flavobacterium sp. | reverse complement strand
GTATATGTGTGAAAGATATTTCCGTTCCGGGTTTTGAGCAAATCCCAAAGCTGAAATAAAAAATACAATTAAAAACTTTTTCATCTTATTTCAATTCTAGAATTAGGGCTGATTTTCCTTCGATTGCCATTTCTTTTGTGGCATCAAATTTTTCTCCGGAAACAATATCTTTTCCTGATGTATAATTTTTAATACTTTCTTTGAATCGATCCAATTTCAAAGTTTGTTTGTCTTTATTATTATTGATAACAACCATCACGGTTTCATTATCATTATATCGGAAGTAGACATAGATATTGTTCTCCGGAATATAATGCATTAGTTTTCCCGAATGAATGACCGATTTCTCTTTTCTCCAATTGAAGAGTTTTGCGGTAAAATCAAAATACTGCTTTTGCATTGCTGTTCTTCCTGAAGCTGAAAAAGCAGTATTGGCATCTTCCTTCCAACCACCGGGAAAATCCTGGCGGATATCGGCATCACCTTTACCTTTATCTCCGGCCATACCAATTTCAGAACCGGCATACAATTGCGGAATCCCACGCATGGTTGCTAAAACGGTCATGGCCAGCTGATACTTTTTGAAATCGTTCTTATAAATCTGATTGAGTCGGTTGGTATCATGGTTTTCAGCAAAAATCAAAAGATTATTCGGGTTGGCATACAAAAAATCGTTGACAAAGTTTTCATAAAACTTAATTGTCCCGTCATTCCAATTTGCATTGTCTTCATTGAACACGTTGCCAAAAACATCATGTAGTGTAAAATCCATAACACTCGGCAAAAACGAATTGTAACTTTGAATTTTAGCAATCGGACTGTCTTTTTGCCAATACGAAATTTGTGCCTGATCATGCATCCAAACTTCGCCAACAATATTGAAGTAAGGGTATTCATCTGTAATAGCTTTGGTCCATTTTGCAATTCCTTCCTTATCGTTGTACGAATAGGTATCCACACGAAAGCCGTCCACATCGGCATACTCAATCCACCAAATCGCATTTTGCGTCAGGTAATTCACTACCAATGGATTCGATTGATTCAAATCAGGCATAGAAGGCACAAACCAGCCATCCATACAATATTTTGCATCCCGTTTTGAACCATTAACATCGTATTGAGTGGTCATTCGATAATTACTTTGTGCATAACCCGGGAACTGATGAAACCAATCATAAGAAGGTAAATCCTTAAACATCCAATGTTCGGCCCCCCAATGATTGGTCACATAATCCATAACTAACTTCAATTTGCGCTTTTTCATTTCAGCGGAAAGGCGCACATAATCTTCATTGGTTCCGTAACGGGAATCAATTTTATACACATCCGATTGTCCATATGTATGATACGAATACGTTTTATCATTGTCTTCACACAACGGCGTACTCCAAAGTGCTGTAGCTCCCAAACTTTGGATATAATCCAGATTTTGAATAATTCCTTCTATATCACCTCCATGACGTCCGCCAGGGTTTTTCCGATCCGCTTTTTCCTGAGTATCTGCAGTAGAATCGTTATTTGGATTTCCGTTAGCAAAACGATCAGGCATGATTAAATACATCATATCTGAACTATCAAAACTTTTTCTTTCTCTTGAATTGACTTTTCTTTTCTTTAAAGCGTAATTCTTCGTAAATGTTTTTTTCCCGTTTTTGAAAGTAAATATCAAATCTTGTGCAACCACATTTTTGGTATCAATCGTCACAAAAAGATAATTGGGATTTTCTGTTTTCTGAATAGCATTGATAATAACTCCGTTGGAAACCGACACCTGATTTTGTGCTATGTTTTTCCCATAAAACAAAATCTGAAGATTCGAATGATGCATCCCTTCGTACCAGAAAGGCGGTTCTACCCGATCAACTTGGGCAAAAACCGAAAAACTAAAGAAGAAAAAGAAAAGTATTTTTTTCATTTTTAAGCTGATAAAAACCCTAACAAAGTTTCAAAACTCTATTAGGGTCATAAAATTATACGGTTACTAAACTATTAGGCTGAACATTAATTTCCTTACCAAAAACGCTTACTTTGATTGGAGAATTTCCTTCCAAGGCAAATTGCGTTTCGTTTTGTGTTACAGTCACTTTTACAATCTGATTTCTGAAATTGATTTTAAACGAATAGCCTTTCCACTGAGAAGGGATTCTTGGTTCAAAATGCAATTCTCCTTTCTTGACACGCATACCACCAAAACCTTCCACAATACTCATCCACGTTCCAGCCATGGAAGTAATATGCAGACCTTCGTGCACTTCTTTATTGTAATCATCCAAATCCAAGCGTGATGTTCTCAGATAAAACGTATATGCTTGTTCCATACGCCCCAAAACAGCAGCCTGAATGGAATGCACACATGGCGATAGTGAACTTTCATGCACAGTGAACGGCTCATAAAAATCGAAATGACGTTCTAATTCTTCCTTGGAAAAATGATCTTCGAAGAAATAAAACCCTTGTAACGTATCGGCTTGTTTGATATACGGAGAACGGAGAATTCGATCCCATGACCATTTTTGATTGATCGGTCTTTCTGCTTTATCCAAATCGGATACTTTGACCAATTCCTTATCTAAAAATCCGTCTTGTTGCAAATATACATTGTGTTCTTTCGAATAAGGAAAGTACATATTAGTAGCAACTTCAGACATTTTTTCAATTTCAGAAGCAGACAACTTTACTTTATTCAATATGCGGGTATAATCAGAAGGATATTCCTTTTCTACACGGTGAATTTGCTCCACAGCATACTGAATACACCATTTCGCTATATAGTTGGTATACCAGTTATTGTTTACGTTGTTTTCATACTCATTCGGGCCTGTTACACCTAAAATCACATATTGTTTCCGTTTCGTTGAGAAATTTGCTCTCTGATGCCAGAAACGGGCAATTCCGATTAACACTTCCAGACCTTTTTCTGGAATATAACTATAATCCCCTGTAAAACGATAGTAATTATAAATAGCAAAAGCGATGGCTCCGTTACGATGGATTTCTTCAAAGGTAATCTCCCATTCATTGTGACACTCTTCTCCGTTCATGGTTACCATCGGATACAATGCCGCACCATTTTTGAAACCTAATTTTCCGGCATTTTCAATCGCTCTGTCTAGCTGATTGTATCGGTAAGCCAATAAATTTCGTGCTACTTGTTGGTCTTTGGTTGCCATATAGAACGGAATACAATACGCTTCGGTATCCCAATAAGTAGAACCACCATATTTTTCTCCGGTAAATCCTTTTGGTCCAATGTTCAAACGAGAATCTTTTCCTAAGTAAGTTTGATTCAGCTGAAAAATATTAAAACGAATACC
>DATEDY010000274.1:0-25502 GCA_035281405.1 Flavobacterium sp. | reverse complement strand
CACCGAATGGTAAATTAGCACCGGATGCTATTTTCGGTATAGAAGCTATGTTTAGTGGTAAAGGTTTTTTGATTTTGATTCTGGGTGGATTCTTAATCGGATTCGGTACGCGTTATGCAGGTGGTTGTACCTCGGGTCATGCTATTTCAGGATTGAGTAATTTGCAGTTACCTTCTTTGATTGCTGTAATAGGATTCTTTTTAGGAGGATTGGTTATGGCTCATTTTTTAATCCCGTTAATTTTTTAGATCATGAAGTTATTTCGATTTTTTGCCGTTGGAATGTTATTCGGGATTGTTTTGACTAAAGCTGAAGCAGTTTCCTGGTACCGTATTTATGAAATGTTTATGTTCCAATCGTTTCACATGTACGGAATTATTGGTGTCGCTGTCTTTACCGGTTTGGGCGGTATACTGATTATAAAGAAAAAAGGTATTAAAGACTTTAAAGGTCAGCCTATTGAAATTCTTGACAAGGAAAAAGGTTTTATGCGATACATTATAGGAGGAACCCTTTTTGGATTAGGTTGGGCATTAGTTGGCTCATGTCCCGGTCCTATATTTATTTTATTAGGAGCAGGTGTTCCGGCAGTAGCTATAGTGCTTTTTGGAGCGCTTTTAGGGACTTTTGTTTACGGAATGATAAAAGATAAATTACCACATTAAAAAAGGCCTGAAAAGGCCTTTTTTTATTTTTTCTCGTTAAGCTTCAAGATACCAAAAGTAATCAGATATTGTGCTATAATGTAAGTTGACATAATAAGTAATGACGCATTGGGTAATGCCGTAAAAAACTTATTTATGGCTAATATACTGTCAGAAGTTACAAAGGCAATGGCGCCGTTTAAAATAAGGATATTAAGCGGACTTCTCCAGGTTAAAGCACCTCTGATGGCCATGACTAGCATAAGTGAAATCACAAAAGCATATATTGAAACCGGAACCTGTAAGTCGCCTAATGTAGGTAACAATATTGTAAGCATGGTGTATAAATAAGATGCTACTGCTACTATTCCGATGCCAAAAAACAATTTATTGGGTTTGTTTAGTGTTTCTTGTTTGATAAATAACACAATAAACAGGATATGAGCAATTAAAAAGGAAACCAATCCTAAAATGAAATAGATTTCGCCTTTATCAGCAAACATTAAGATAACATCGCCCAGCCATGAAAAACTCAAACTTAAAAGTAACCACCTTTTAGTTGGGAAATCTTTGGATTCATTTGTAGCCAAAAGCAATCCAGGTAATAATAAAGGTTTAAAGTACCAAGCTAAATCTTCTTTGCCGATGGCAATCAAAAGCAGATAGAATATACTTATTCCAACAAAGAATCTGAAGAATTTACTCATGTTATGTGTTTAGGATGGGTTGGTTTTGTGTTTTGAATTCAGAAGTTACAAAATAAATGCTAACTAAAAGAGATGTGGCTAGATATCCTGTCACGATGAAAGTACCATACGGAATTAAAGAATCTATTCCGAACCAACTTCCGGTTAAGGTAATTACTGAGATTGCAAATAGAAATCGGATGCCCTCCCAAATGAATGAGTATTTGTTTTTATCCATTAATTCAGTGTAGCTGTAGATAGTGATAAAAACGAAAATGCCATATAGGAATATTCCTGGGAAGCCTATTGTAGCAATATTATCAAAGAAATAGGTAATTAATAAAAGTGTAACCAGCATTTGTGTAATTGACCAGCCGATTAATGTTTTAGAATTTTCGGTTCCGAATTTTTTGAAATTGAAAACATCATCGATTTTATGTAACGGGTATTTTTCATCAAAACCTTCCGGTCTCCAGCCTGTTGGCATAAACCAAATTTTTAATTTGTCTGAAAACTTTTCGGCACGCCATGCATCTCGAATTAAAACCCATAGATGTTGAAAATTGATTTTTATAGGATTCCATGTTTCTGCTGGTCTTGTAATTCCAAAAACTGCTGGAACTTCTGGTAATTCTTCTTGGAAAGTACCAAATAGTTTATCCCAAATTATAAAAACCTGTGAATGATTTTTATCCATATATTCAGGATTAATCGCATGATGTACACGGTGATGGGATGGTGTAACTATGATTTTTTCCAAAAATCCCATTTTATTGATGTATCTGGTGTGGTACCAAAACTGCACAAAAAACTGAATGGGTAGAGTAACTGCGATAACTTTCTCAGGAACACCTAAAAGTGCTGCCGGTAACAGTAAAAAAGTGAATAAATTGAAAAAAGTGGAAACCGATTGACGCAGTGCACATGATAAATTGAATTCTTCACTACTGTGGTGAATGGCGTGTTTGTTCCAAAAGAAATTAATCTGATGTGCCCAACGATGTGTCCAATAACCTTGAAAATCGATAACTATGAAAGCAATTACATAAGCTAAAACAGATTCTTCAATGGTGAAAAATGCCAGTTTGTTAACCATCCAGCCATAAGTCAGAATGGAAATGCTCAGTTGTAAAACATCCTTGGTCGCATTGGTAATTCCGGAACTGATACTCGAAACGCTATCCATTAAAGGTACGTGATCAACACCTTTATAGTAACCATATAATTTTTCGATAATGATTAATAGCAAAAAGCAAGGCATTGCTATGATGAGTATTTTTCCGTAAACTTCCATAATCAATTAAAATTTAAAATGGAAAGATATGCAGATTTCAGGATTTAACAAATTTATTTTTTATTGTTAAATGATTTCTGCGCTTAAACCGGCATCAAGTAGCGCGCTGCATTGTGGTTTTAATTCATCAAATGATCCTGTTTTTACAGCGCATTTCCCAGTGTAATGTACTAATATGGCACATTGCTCGGCTTGTAATTCTTCGTGGTTGCAAACTCTTATAAGAGTTTCAATAACATGGTCGAAAGTATTCACATCATCATTGTAAAGAATAATCTCATGATTGATGCTTACTTCTTCAAGAACTGACGTTTTAATTTGTGTTTTTTCTATAGTTGCCATGACTTATATTGGATACTTTTGTTTGGGGAATTTGGAATTGCTAATTTACGTATTTTAGTGATACCCAGTTATTTTTGTTTATTTTTTTAACAAATGTTAGTCCTTTTTCTGTGCATGAGGCATCAATGAAAGGGATATCCTGTTCGTAAAAACCACTAAAAAGGATTATACCACCTTTATTCAAGCAGTCAACATAAGTTTGCATGTCATTCAGTAGGATATTTCGGTTGATATTCGCAATAATCAGATCGTATTTTTTTCCTTCCAGTAAAGAGGCGTCGCCTTCATAAACAGTGATATGCTTACAGTTATTTCTCTCTGCATTTTCAATAGAGTTCAAATAACACCAATTATCGATGTCTATTGCATCGATTGGATGAGCGCCTTTCATTTCAGCTAAAATGGCTAAAATAGCTGTTCCGCATCCCATATCCAGTGTTTTCATATCGGTTACATCCATTTCCAATAAATGTTGAATCATCATGTGAGTGGTTTCATGATGTCCAGTACCAAAACTCATTTTAGGTTCGATTACAATATCAAACTGCGCATCGGTTTTTGGATGAAAAGGAGCACGAACATGACATAAGCCATCAACATCGATAGGGTCAAAGTTTTTTTCCCATTCTTCGTTCCAGTTGGTTTGCTCAATTTCTTCGAAAGTATAGGTGATTTTAAATTCTGGATTTTCTAAGATATATATGTCTTCCAAAATGGCTTCATTCCAAAGATCTTTCTGAATAAATGCTGAAAATCCGTTATCTGTTTCAATAAAACTATCAAAAGGTTTTTCGCCCAATTCTGCAATTAAAATCTCCGAACCTAATTCTTTTGGTTCTACAGTGAAATGATATCCGATGTATATGTTTGACATAAATTAATTTTTTGCAAAGATACGATTTCAAAACAGATTAGGTAAAAACAGCCAGAAGAATCTGGCTGTTTTTATTAACTTTAACGGTTAGCTTGTGTTACTTCACAATTAGTTTTTTGGTATAACCTTCAGAAGTTTTTACCAGATAGATTCCCGCTTTTAATTTAGAAGTATTGATAGTTAAAGTATTTTTGTCAGTTGTTATAAGCTTTCCTGTAAAATCATACAATTCGTATGTTGTCATTTTGTTGAAATAAACGGTGCCATTTTCTGATGGATTCGGAAACAATGTCAATGTTTTTGGTTCTTGATTGAATTCATCATTCGATAGATTGGAGGTATTGATTTCAAATAGTGCAATAGTTCCGCTTATCTCATTGGCTACAGCGATATAATTCTTACCGGTTGGACTATTCACCGCAGGAATGAATGTTATACCTTCCGGACCGTTGTCACCACCATAAGCTGATGTATTTCTACTGGTTTTATAATCTGCAAATTTCACATCTTGTGGATTTGTGATGTCATATACCATTACGCCTCCCGTTCTTTCTAAAGTGATGAAAGCAAAAGTTTGTCCGTTCAATTCAGCAACGGTCAATCCTTCCGGTTCCGGACCTTTGGCACGGCTTCTGGTTTTTGTAGTATTGGAAGTTGTGTGATCAGCGTTGAATAGTGAATTGTATGGACTTGTAGTTGCGATGTAAGTTTCAAAATCATCTCCACTATCATAAACCAAAGTTTTCGTTGAGGTGTTGAAAATCGAAAAAGAACGACTTCCTAGGCAGTATAATTCTTCATAAGCTGGATCGACATCGGTATTTCCGTTTAAGTTGGTTATGCGCATTCTTCCTGCATTATTATTGTTTTTCAGCATAACTGAATTAGGGAAATTAGCAGCATCCAATGTACTTGCGCCAATGGTAGTTCTTTCATTTAAACCGGTGTATTCTTTTTCATCGCCTTCATTTGCGGTTACAATGTAGGTTGTTGCTCCAACCGAATAATTGGCAACCGCATCAGGGATATAATAAGCTTTGATAGGCCAATTTGCAATTAAAACCTGACCATTGTTGTCAGAAATATCCATACCGTTTCCGGATTGGCTCACATCTTTGGTTCCTAATGCCCAAACATCTGCAATAGTTGTATTGGATAAATTGATTTCAGCTATGGCATTATTTTCCTGAATAGTAACCCAAGCCTTTTGTGAATCTGAGCTAACGGTAATGTATTCGGGTTCGAAATCCTGTGAAAGTGTGCTGGTGTTTTTTGTTTTTCGTATACCCGAAGCCATTAAAGCAGCCTCCTGAGTATTAAATCCTGTAAACAAAAGGGTATTGACATTCGACTGTGATAACAAAGCAATGCCGCCCGAAATATCAATAATTGAGATGGAACCTTCTGGGTCAACTGTATAAGCATCGTTGGGCTGACCTTCATTTGCGGTAATGACTTTTGAACCATCGGGTGTGAAAGTAATCATGTCAGGTAATGCTCCAACAGTAACTTGCTTTTGAAAGACACCATTGGTATCGAAGAATACAACAGTACCGTTTAATTGTTCGTTAGCATTTGGAGAAGCTACAGCAACAATTCCGTTTTTTACAGCTACAGAAGTAATTCCGCCATAAGGTGTCATGTCTATGGAACTAATTAAACTCAGGCTGGAGGGATTTGAGAAGTCAATGATGTCTAGTTTTTTGGACACAGCACTAATGGTGAACAAACGTTGTGATGTAGGATCATGAACCACAATTTCGCAGGTACTGTTACTCACACCAGAAGGATCAAAGCTTCCTACATAATCTAAAGTAATGCTGTTGTTTGGAATTCGGGCCACATTATCATTGTCTTTAATATAAACTGTGGTGAAAACATTCGCTCCTAGAGTTAATCCTACAGGGTTTTCCAGACTTAACACGAAGTATTCCGAGTGTTGCTCATGGTTTGTGTCGTCAATAATCGGAATGGTAATGGTTTGTGTTGTTGAACTTCCTGAAGTGAAATTTAAAGTTTGTGTAGTATATGTAAAATCACTTGAATTTGCCGTACTGAACGGACTACCTTTAACTACAACATTTAGAGACGAAGTGGTTGGAGTTACTAATGTGATAGTAACATTAACAAATCCTTGATTTTCATTGGCTATTGTCATTGTTGATGCAAATGAAGCGGTTTGTGCTTTACTTGCAGAAGTTTGGATTAAGACAAGTGTTACAATAAGAATCTTGAATAAAGAATAAAATTTTGACATAAGTTTGCTTGATTTTGCCACAAATGTCAATTAGAGATCTTAAGGTATGATTAAATTAAAAATATCATATTATTATTGATTAATTATTTAAATGTTAAGATGTTTTGAAAATGTTTCTTCTGTATTATTCTAATAGAATCTGCATAAAAATGGAATCCAGCCAACGATCAAATTTATAACCGGTTTCTTTGATGTGACCTACTTTTTGGAAGCCTAATTTTTCGTGGAAAGCGATGCTGCCAAGATTTTCCGAATCAATGACACCAATCATTGTGTGGAGTTTTTGGTTTTTGGCCAATTCAACAAGTTCTTTTATTAATGTACTGCCAATTCCGTTGCCGTGGAAATCTTTATGAATATAAACAGAATGTTCCACTGTGAAACGGTATCCAATTTTAAATCGGAATGTACCATAAGTACCAAATCCGACAATTTTCCCTTCTTTTTCGGCCACTAAAAAAGGAAAGTTTTTCTCTTGCTTTTCCAGAAATATAGCTTCTTGTTGTGCTAAAGTCCTAATGTCATAATCCCAAATGGCAGTGGTATTCAATATCTCGTAGTTTACAATCTCAAGGACTGCATTCATATCGCTGATGCTGGCTTCTCTTATTTTTATAGACATAGTATTCGGAATATGGTTTTTAAATTGTAAATTTATGCTTTGCTTTTCCCCAATTGCTGAAAAATAATATTTATGAAGTTACAAAATTCCTCAAAATTATTGATAATTCTATACTTTATAAATTTATTGCTGTATAGTTTTTCCTCACTATTGGATATTCAGGAATTTGAACAAACTTTCTGGTTTATCAGAATTCCTATTTTGATGATTTTGTACTATATCAGTTCTACTCAAAAGAAATTGCTCTATTTTACTGCTTTGGTACTGTATCAGGTGGCTTCTGTTTTTTTTGCGACGGCTGATGTTTCTCTTTTTGTTTATGGAACATTTTCGTCGGTATTGTTTAAGTTTTGCTTGTCAATATTGGTATTGGATTTGGTTACACCCAAAAACAGATTGGCTGTTATTATGGCCTTGGTTCCTTTTTTTGTGCTCTATCTTTATATTATAAATTTTGTAATGGATGCTTTGGGTGATTCCTATTACATATGGATTATGAACGCTTTTCTGACTTCCTTTCTTGGTGGTGTTGCCATTATTAATTATCTTAATAATTCTGGTCCAAAGGAGTATTGGTTGCTTGTGAGTTCCATCTTTTTCATCGTGCAAATTGGTGCGTTTTTTATCAATAAATTTTATCTGAAAAACGAGGCTATTTATCAAATGGTCATTTTGTCTTATGGTGTTTCTCACTTTACATTTTACCAATTTTTGATTTTAAAAGAGAAAGAAGATGATACTGAAAAAAAGTTTACAACTTCGTAACTTTGCGATTCTGAAATTAAAAAAATGATTTACCCTAAAATACCTTTGGCACAAAGTATTCTTGAAATCTGCAAGGCTAAAGGACTCCTGCATATAGTTATTTCCCCAGGTTCACGTAATGCGCCTTTGACGATTGGTTTTACCAATAACCCTGCTTTTACGTGTTATAGTATTGCAGATGAACGTTGTGCAGCTTTCTTTGCGATGGGAATGGCGCAGCAAATTCAAAAACCTGTTGCGGTGGTCTGTACTTCGGGTTCGGCATTGTTGAATTATTATCCTGCAGTTGCCGAAGCTTTCTATAACCAAATTCCATTGGTTGTTATATCAGCAGATAGACCTCACGATAAGATCGATATTGGTGATGGCCAAACAATTCGTCAGGAAAATGTATTTGCCAATCATAGTTTATTCAATGCTAATCTAACCGAAGGAGCTTCGGAAGAGAATGATTTGAAGATCCAGGAAGCATTGTTTTTGGCTGATTCCAAAAAAGGTCCGGTACACATCAATGTGCCTTTTGAAGAACCATTGTATGAAACGGTTGAAGAATTGTCAATTAAGCCCAATCTTGTAAAGCTTTTTACTGAAAAAAAAGAAAGTGCTGATACCGCAGCATTCGCTGAAATATGGAATAAGGCTTCTAAAAAATTAATCCTTTTAGGCGGAAATTATCCTAACGCAATTGAACAAAAGTACCTGAATCAATTGGGTGAAGATAATTCTGTTGTTGTGATGACAGAGGTAACTTCGAACGCATACCATTCTAATTTTATAACTAACATAGACACGATTATTACGCCGTTTACTGATGACGATTTTAAAGCTTTTCAACCTGAAATTTTGGTGACTCTCGGAGGTATGATTGTTTCGAAACGTATCAAGGCTTTTTTGAGAAAATATCAGCCAAAGCAACATTGGCATATTGATGAACTTCGAGCTTATAATACGTTTGGTTGTTTGAGTCAGCATTTTGAATTATCCCCGAATGTTTTTTTTGAGACTTTTTTGTCTAAAACTGATATAATTGAGAGTAATTATCAGCAAAGTGCATTAAGAATGCGTGATTTTAGAGCAGAAATGCATAAAATCTATTTGGAAAACGCTCCTTTTTCCGATTTGAAAGTGTTTGAAACCATTTTGGAAAAATTACCTAAGCAAATGCAATTGCAAATCAGCAATAGTTCGCCAATTCGTTATGCTCAGTTATTTCCGGTTGATAAAAGTATAGAAGTGTATTGCAACCGAGGCACAAGTGGTATCGACGGAAGTACAACAACAGCTATTGGTGCATCTGTAATTAGTAATAAACCAGTAGTTTTTATAACAGGCGATATTAGCTTTTTCTACGATAGCAATGCACTTTGGAATAACTACATACCTCAGAATTTCAAAATCATTCTGATTAATAATAGTGGTGGTGGTATTTTCAGAATATTACCAGGACATCAGGAAACAGAAACGTTTACTACTTATTTTGAAACATCACATCATTTAACAGCGGAACATTTGGCTAAAATGTACGGATTCAATTATGTCACAGCAAAAAACTATGAAGACATTGCTGCTAATTGGAACTTTTTTGAAGCATCTGATAAACCGGTTATTTTGGAAATTTTTACTCCGGAAAAAGAAAATGACAAGGTGTTGTTGAATTATTTTAAAAGCCTGAAATGATCCAATCTTCTGCAATAAATAGTTTTTATAACCGTTAATTTGGATTATACAAGCAAGTAAAATCTATAAACAACAAAACTATGAGCAAAAGAGATGATTTAATCGTTAAGTATGCAGCCGATTTGAAAGAGAAATGTGGGATAACTCCGGATATGGCTTTATTGACAAAAGTGGTAATAGGTTGCGGACCTGCAATTTACAACCCAGATGCTGCAACAGTATCAGGTTCTCAACAATCTGAACTGGATACAGTGAAGAATAACTTTCTGATTAAAAAATTAGGTTTAAAAGACGGCGCCGATTTAGACAAAGGGATTGAAGCTGTTCTTGAAAAATACGGGAAATCAAACAAAAATAAGTACCGAGCTGTTGTGTATTACCTATTAGCAGTACATTTTAAAAAAGAAAGTGTTTACAAATAAGATATAAAAGACATTTTGATAAAGCGTTCACATTCATGGACGCTTTTTTATTGCTATAACTCCTAAACTTTGTACCTTTGCGGCTTTGATACTGAGAAAAATGATTCAAATAGGAAAATTCAATACGCTTACGATTGCCAGAGATACAAAAGTTGGTTTATACCTAACAGACGGGAAAACCGATATACTGTTGCCTAACAAATATGTTCCAGAACATTTTGAAATAGGTGATGAGCTGGAAGTGTTTGTATATTTGGATCAGGAAGAACGACCTGTTGCAACAACTTTGGAACCCTACATTTATTTGGATGAGTTTTCATTACTTCGGGTGAATTATACCAATCAGTTTGGTGCTTTTCTTGATATGGGACTGGAAAAAGATTTATTTGTACCATTTAAAGAGCAAGCCAGACCAATGGAGCAAGGCAAACGCTACTTGGTTTATATGTATTTGGATGAAAAAACCAACCGATTGGTAGGTTCAAGTAAAACGAATCAGTTTTTGGATAATTCTGAAATAACCGTGGAAAACGGGGAAGAAGTCGATTTGATTGTTTCTCACATTACAGAAGTTGGTATCAATGTGATCATCAATGAAAAACATAAAGGATTATTGTACAAGAATGAAGTGTATGATGATTTGCGAACTGGTGATCGTATTATTGGTTATATCAAAAACATTCGCCCTGACGGTAAAATAGATGTTTCTGCAACTAAAATCGGATTTGATAAAATTGAACCCAGTGCTCAGTATATTTTGGATGAATTGAAAGCCAGTAGAGGTTTTTTACGCTTAACAGATGATTCACATCCGGAAGATATCAAAACGGTATTGAAAATGAGTAAAAAGACGTTTAAAAAAGCTATCGGAACACTTTACAAGCAAAAACTGATTGAAATCAAGGAAGACGGAATCTATTTAGTTTAAACGGACCTCCAGTTGTTTTTCTTTTTCCGGGAAAATTTTGTTCAATATTTTTTCTACCAAAGGTAAAAACCAAACAAAAACCAATACGCCTCCAATATTAAACAACATGTGTGCATTGGCTACCGATTTTTCAATGGGTATTCCAATGCCTATGAATTGCACCAACGCTACAAAAGGATAAAAAAACAACAATCCCACAACTACAGAAATCAGATTGAATGTAAGATGAAACAACCCGGTTTTTATGGCTTGTTTACTTCCGTTTATTGTAGCTAATAAGGTGTCGCTGCATGTTCCTAATTCGGCACCAAGCATAATTGCTACAGCTCCGCCGAGTGTTAATAACCCTTTTTTGGTCAGTAAAATAGCCATCGCAACTGTTGCAGAAGACGATTGGATAATTAAAGTAATTACCGCACCTATGAATGTACCATAGAGAGGAGTTTCGGTTTGTTTTAAAAAATCAGCAAAACGAGAAGATTCTTTCAACGGCTCAACAGCTTGTTCCATTGTAAATAATCCAAAAAACAATACGCCAAAGTACAAAATCACTTTTGCAGCATTATTTAGTTTGGCCGACTTGGAAACCAGAAGCAATAAAAAGCCAATCAACAATAGGATGGGAGAGTATTTACCAATATCCATAGCAATTATCTGACTGCTTATCGTTGTTCCAATATTGGCACCAAGAACAATCCCCATTGATTGTTTGAACGTAAGTAGCTTGGAATTGACAAATACAATGGTAATGATGATAACGGCAGAGGAGGAGTCAAGTAACCCGGTGACAATGATTCCGGTCAAAATAGACGTAAGGGTATTGGAAGTGAATTTTAAAATCCACTTTTTGGTATTTTCTCCGAGTACTTTCTGCACAGTTTCTGATAAACTGTTTACTGCAAAAAGGAACAATACCAATCCGGCTATTATTTTTAAAACAATCTCAGCCATCATTCCCTTATTTATAGAGTTAAATGTACTGACAGTATGTTATTTAAAGGTTAACTAAAAGTTATATATATGAAAAATGCCAATCTTACTTTAGATTGGCATTTCCCTCTAGTTATCTCATCCTCCTGATTGCTTTATGCTCTCATTCTCTGAAATAACCGATAACATACGTAAAGCGATAATAGCATCTTTACAAATCAAAAAATTAAATAAACTTTTTATAGAATAATTTCTTTCAATAGAGCATATCGTTAACATAGTACTCTTTCTTATTCTATGTAATTTTTGTGTTTTTGTCGTCAGAACAACTCGGGGGATTGTTTTTGTACAAAAACCAATATTCGCTTTATTACCTGTGGATATATTTATTAAGTATATAGATCGTAGCTGATTATTTTTTGCTAACTGTATCCATTGGTTCATCCATAGGGGCTACTGTATCAGTTTGTATACTATCAACAACTTCCGTAGTGGTTTCCTCAATAGGCATTTGTTCTTGAGTAGATTCCTCTACTTTTTTGTTACAACTTGTAAGCAATGCACTAAATGTAAGAGCGACAATTAAAACAGTTTTTCTCAAAAATTTTATTTTTAAATTAATAAATCAGTGAACTTAAAAATCAATGTGTAAATTATTGATTTTCAGTTGTATAAAGTTATGTAAAATGAAAGTAGATTTCAAAAAAATATATGTTAATTTTTAAAATTTAACATTTGTCTAAAAGCTTTCTTACTCAGTTTGAAATTCAATAAAATCAAATGAATTAATAAATAATTTTGCCTCTTCAGTTTCTATTTGACCAATTACCAATGTAGTATATACAATTAGTCCTTTTATGATTACATTCATTTTGAAATCAATTTGATTGTCAATTTTGCCCAACAGCTCCAAACCTTCGTATTTGTTCTTGAATTTGAATTTGTTTTCGGAGGTGAAATAACACTCCTTATTTTGCTTTACATAACTGTTTAGGAAGCCTTTTTTAAATCCGGTAAGTAATGCTTGGATTTTCTGATCGCTTAATTTGCTTTTGATTTCTGTAAATTCACCGATGCTAATTCTGTAAAAAATGCCTTCTTTGGTTAAATCGTAACGATAAAAATTAATCTTGCCCAACTGTGAATCTGAATTTTGAGTGTAAAGTTCTGGTTTCGATTTAAAGATAATCTTAAAACCTAATTTTTGTTCGACTATAGTATCATTTTGAGAATAAGAACCAATAGAAAATAGTATTAATAAGATTGTTAATATTTTTTTTCTCATAAGGCATCAAAGTTTTATTGGAGTTTGCCAAAAGTAGTACTTTTACATTTCATAACTGAAAATGAAAAGAAAACAATAAGATGAGTAAAATAGAATGGAAAACGGTTCGTGAGTTTGAAGACATCACGTATAAAAAATGCAACGGAGTGGCTAGAATTGCGTTTAACAGACCGGATGTACGTAATGCATTCAGACCTAAAACTACTGCCGAATTATTAATAGCATTCCACGATGCGCAAGAAGATACTTCAATCGGAGTGGTGTTGTTATCTGCCGAAGGTCCGTCTTCTAAAGATGGTATTTGGTCTTTCTGTAGTGGTGGAGATCAAAAAGCACGTGGTCATCAAGGTTATGTTGGAGACGATGGTTATCACAGATTGAATATATTAGAAGTTCAACGCTTGATTCGTTTTATGCCAAAAGCGGTGATTTGTGTTGTTCCGGGATGGGCTGTTGGTGGCGGACATTCATTGCATGTGGTTTGTGATATGACTTTGGCAAGTAAAGAACACGCTATTTTTAAACAAACTGATGCTGATGTTACAAGTTTTGATGGTGGATATGGTTCTGCTTATTTGGCTAAAATGGTAGGTCAGAAAAAAGCACGTGAGATTTTCTTTTTAGGTAGAAACTACTCTGCACAAGAGGCTTTCGAAATGGGAATGGTGAATGCCGTAATCCCGCATGCTGAATTAGAAGACACTGCTTATGAATGGGCTCAGGAAGTATTGGGTAAATCACCAACATCCATTAAAATGCTTAAATTCGCTATGAACCTAACTGACGATGGCATGGTTGGACAACAGGTTTTTGCCGGAGAAGCTACACGTTTGGCTTATATGACCGAAGAAGCTAAAGAAGGACGCGACGCTTTCCTTGAAAAACGTAAGCCGAATTTCGAAAAGAAATGGTTGCCATAATTTATTAATACTTTAAGACTAGAAAATAGACATCAATTGTCTAAAATTGGATACTTAAGGACTAAAGTCTAAAAAATGAAACACTGGATTGAAGCTGCCCGATTAAGAACTTTGCCACTTTCGGTTTCCGGAATATTGGTAGGGAGCTTGTATGCATTGAATAACCCAACTAACGAAGTATTAACTCCAACTCAAGTTTTCGATTGGCGAATTTTTATACTGGCAATCCTAACAACCGTTGGTTTTCAGGTGTTGTCTAATTTTGCTAATGATTATGGTGACGGAGTGAAAGGAACCGATAATGAAGATCGTGTTGGTCCGGAACGTGCCATTCAAAGTGGTGCAATTTCTCCTGAAGCCATGAAAAAAGCTATGTATTTGACTGCATTACTGACTTTTGCTTGTGCGGTGCTATTGATTTATATCGCTTTTTCAGATAAACACTTGCTGTTCTCTTTATTTTTCTTGATTCTGGGAATTTTGGCCATCGCTTCGGCAATTAAATATACCGTGGGTGATTCGGCTTATGGTTATAGAGGCTTTGGAGATGTTTTTGTATTTGTTTTCTTCGGACTGGTAAGCACGCTTGGGGTTAATTTTCTGTATTCTAAACAAATGGATTGGCAGTTGGTACTTCCGGCTTGTGCCATAGGAATGTTAAGTACAGGAGTATTGAATCTGAACAATATGCGCGATGAATTATCGGATAAAAAAGCAGGTAAGAATACACTGGTAGTGAAAATGGGTGGGGAAAAGGCTAAATTCTATCATTATTTTCTCGTTGGTGGAGCCATGCTTTTGGTGCTGATTTTTGCAATGGTTTATAACGGAGTTGGTTTCAGATGGGATCAATATTTCTTCTTAGTGGCTTATTTTCCGTTAATCAGTCATTTGAGAACGGTATATGCTTGTGAAGACAATCGAAGATTAGATCCGCAGTTGAAGAAATTGGCTATAAGTACTTTTCTTTTGTCATTGATTTTAGCACTGGTATTGATATTTTAAAAAGTAAAAAGACATGAAAATCACATTTTATGGTCATGCTTGTTTAGGGATTGAAGTTTCCGGAAAGCATATTTTAGTGGATCCTTTTATTTCAGGTAATCCTAAGGCAGAACATATTAATATTACTACTATTAAAGCTGATTATATCTTGCTTACGCATGCGCACAATGATCACGTACTTGATGTAGAGGCTATCGGGAAAAGAACTGGTGCTGTAGTGGTCTCTAATTACGAAATCGCCATGCATTATGCTGCAAAAGGATTGAAATACCATCCTATGAATCACGGCGGAAGCTGGGATTTCGATTTTGGTAATGTAAAATATGTCAACGCAATACATTCCAGCTCATTTGCTGATGGCAGCTACGGAGGTCAACCCGGCGGATTTGTAATCGAAGGTGAACACAAAAATATTTACATTGCCGGTGATACCGCTTTGACAATGGATATGAAGCTCATTCCAATGCGAACCAAACTGGATTTGGCTGTTTTACCTATTGGGGATAATTTCACGATGGATGTTGATGATGCTATCATTGCTTCCGATTTTGTAGACTGTGATAAAGTCTTGGGTTATCATTTCGACACTTTCGGGTTTATTGAAATCAATCACGAAGAATCCATTAAGAAATTCTTTGATGCAGGAAAAGATCTGATGTTGCTTGAAATCGGTCAGAGTATTGATTTATAGGAGCTTTTTCCTGCTTTCCGCGCTACATGGTAGCTTGCTGCAATCAGGGCTAGGGGTTTTTTGCATAAAATTGGCATTTAATTTGCCGGATAAAACCTAAAAACAGAAAATGAAATTTAAAATATTACCTTTTTTTTTACTCTTGGGCGCTACATCAATTTTTGCCCAAAGTACCGATGGATATTGGGATAATCAACGAATAACCAATAAAGAAATCAAACTTTCAGCGGGAGATAAAATCATCGTTAAATCAGAAGATTTTCCTGTTGGAACAACTGAATTCGTTTATCGTATCACGCTTTTGGATGAAAATCAGAAAATGGTGAATGACCTTGCTTCGGTTTTGAAAGCAATACCAGATCCGTATTACATCGGAAAAGGTACTGGTGGAGCTATTTCTTTGATTTCAGGAATATCTGGAACCGATAAATGCACTTATGCTGTTTTTCAGGATCAGCAAAAAGCATCCGATTTTACCAGTTCAGGAAAATTTGACAATGCTTGTGTATATCAGAAAAATCCGGTTAGTAAGGACGCTAAAGTGATTTCTTTGGCTAAAAATATCTGCCTGGATGATGATGTGAAATCAATTTGGTTTGCATTTAAGAATGAAAACTGGATGATGAATGAAAAAATTGTTCTGGAAATTGTGCCATGGGTAGACAAAAAAGCGAGTCGTGGCTGGACACTTAAAAGGAAAAAGGATTTGGTGGAAAATTTAATGAACAATGGAGATTTGACTTACGTAAAAAAAGACATATCCCGTAATGTAGCGTTAAGTATTTTTAATCATCTGGAGGAGAAATTCCGTTATCAGGATTATACTCTTTTGTCAGCAGAAGATAAAAAGTTTGAAACAGAACAATTGGAAGAAAGAGCATTTATACAAAATGATGCTTTGGATTTGTACTACGAAATGATTTGTTATAAAGCGAATTTGTTGGCTAAAAAAGCGAATGTTGATGAAGCTATTGCATTAATCGAAAGCAAGGTTACCTCAAAACCGACAGCAAAGGCTTTAAATTACAATTCTTTGGCCGAGTTGTATACCAAGTCCAAACAATTCGAAAAAGCGCTTAAAACGCTTAAAAATGCCGAAAATTTAGATCCTAGTGAGCTGAAAGTGCAAATGAATCTGGCGCATGTGTATATGTTTATGGATAATGTGAGCGCTTCAAAGGAGATTCATAAGAAATACATGAATCAGAATGTCTCGGCAAAACAAACTTGGAAAAATAAAGCAATCAATGATCTTGATGGTTTCAAAAAGACGGATTTACCACAGGATAATATCAGTAAAATTTGGAGACTTTATAATTAGGATTCTTAACTCATAATCTCATACGCAAACTTGAAAGCGACCTATCAAAAATACACTCTTGATTTTAAACGTCCATCGGGAACTTCCAGAGGAATTTTAACACAAAAAGAAACCTGGTTTTTGATCTTGGAAAAAGATGGAAAAACAGGAATAGGTGAGTGCGGAATTTTGAGAGGTTTATCTGCTGATGACCGACCCGATTATGAAGAAAAATTGCAATGGGTTTGTGAGCATATTTCACTCGGTGAAGAGTTGCTCTGGGAATCGCTTTTGGAATTTCCTTCAATTCAATTTGGTGTCGAAATGGCATTCCGTTCGTTGGCTTCAGAATCACCTTTTTTATTGTTTCCTTCTGAATTTACTTCTGGCGAAAAATCGATACCGATTAACGGTTTGGTATGGATGGGTGATGAAGAGTTTATGAAGCAGCAAATTGAAGAAAAACTTGCACAAGGATTTACCTGTATAAAATTAAAAATTGGCGCCATAGAATTTGAAAAAGAGCTTCGTTTGTTGGAGTTTATTCGTCAAAATTTCTCTCCGGAACAAATTGAAATCAGAGTTGATGCTAATGGTGCTTTTTCTGAAACTGAGGCTTTATATAAATTAATTCAACTAGCTGGTTTTCAAATTCATAGTATTGAACAGCCAATACAAAAAAAGCAGCATGACACAATGTCATTCCTGTGTAAAAACACAAATTTACCCATTGCTTTGGATGAGGAATTGATTGGTGTGTTTTCTTTCAGTGATAAAGAAGCTTTGTTGCAAAAAATCAAGCCACATTACATCATTTTGAAGCCGAGTTTTATTGGTGGTTTTCGGGGGTCTGATGAGTGGATTTTCTTAGCAGAAAAGTACAATATCGGATGGTGGATTACATCAGCTTTGGAGTCGAACATTGGTTTGAATGCAATTGCTCAATATACTTTTTTGAAGCAAAATCCGATGCCTCAGGGATTGGGAACGGGAGCGCTTTTTACGAATAATTTTGAATGTCCTTTGGAAGTTAAAAGAGGTCAGCTTTTTTATAATGCAACGCATTCTTGGGATGTGGAACTATAATAAAAACACTAATCATATGGAGCTGTTTTTTAAGTGTTTTTCAATCTGAATGAAGCAATTTTAAGCTTTTTTTTGAGCTTAATTTTGGTTGTTTTTCATCTCAATTTTGACATTATTATTTCCACTTTTTGTTGAAATTTTCACCCCGTTTTTATCCACCGATATAGCAGTTCCATCTTCCGCGATTGAATCTGTTTTTTTCATTAATGGTTCTTTTTGTATTGTGTTGTTTTCTTGAATTAAGACTGTGTCATTTTGAATAATTACAGTCTCCTTTGTAATTGTTTCTTTTTTGTCAGAACAAGATTGTAATGCAGTAAAAAAGATAAATGAGAGTAAGAAAAAGCCTTTCTTCATAGTATGTGTTTTTAAATTTTTGAAAGTGTTGAGGTTTTTATTCTCTTCCTGCATTCAATGATTCTTGGTAATCTTTAAGTTCCTGCCATTTTCCTTGGTAGGCTAATAAAGCTTGTCTTGACCATGTTTCTGGATTGTGCATGGCATAACCGCTTCCTGTTTCGTCAAGAATATTTTGTGAGGTTTCTACTGATGTTTCCGCTAAATCTTTCCAGGTTGTTATGCCTGCTGCATGGTATAATTCTTCAATTTTTGGTCCAATACCTTCTATTATTTTTAAGTCGTCTTCTGTTATTTCTTTGCCAAATACTGACGAAGCAAGTTCAGCATCAAAAGGAATTGCTATCACTGAAGTAAAGCCGTGAACTGTTTTTGTTTTTGCATTTAATATTTCGATTTCTTCTTCTAATTTTGTTGTTAGTTTACGGCACTCATCCAATTCTGTTTGAAGATCGGAACTCTGAAATTCAGTTTTTGTAGCGGCTAATTCTTTCTGCAATAGATAGAGTTTGTTGTTGAGTTGTTCGTTTTCAGATTCACTGGTTTTAAGTTTTGAAACTAAGTTTAAGCTATTGCCTTCAGCCATCATTTTTCCTAATAAGTAGCCCAATATGGCGCTAATGAGTCCTACTGATATGGGGATTAAAAAACAAGGTATCATAGTTGTTTATTTTAAATTGATTACTGTTCTTCTGTTTTTTGCTTTTCCCTCTGGGGTAAGGTTGTCGGCTATTGGTTCATCGGATCCTTTTGATAAGGTTTGTATTTTGTTTGGATTGATTCCATTTTTAATAAGATAATTTTTTGCGAAATCTGCTCGATCTTGTCCTAGTTTGATATTGATATAGCTGTCTCCTGTGTTGTCGGTATAACCAATACAGTTGATGATGGCGTCTGGAACATTGTCTAGATATTGTGTTAAATCGGCTATTCGTTGTCTTTCTTGTTTGTTAAGTGTTATCTCCGATTGATTCGGATTAAAATACAATATTAGCGGACTGTCATTAATGTCTTCTTTTTTTGCTTTCCAGTCTTGTGCTTTGGCAGTGATTTGATTGTTTGTAATAGTATATTTAACAGGTCCTAAAAGGGTTGTTTTGATAGTATTCCATTCATTTGATAGTTTACCTTTAATTTCAAAGCGGTTTGATGCTATTCCTTTTGTAATAAAATAGTTTTTCACATCGTTTGCTCTCGCAAAGCCTAAATTTGGAAATGCGGATGTGTTTTTTTCACTTGGAAGCGTGTAACCTGTTATAATTACTCTTCCATTTGGATTTTTTTCAAAGAATAGTTTCAATTTTTCAATACCTGAGTCTATGTTTTTACTTACAGGCTTGATACTGTGGAATTCCTCTTTATTGAAATTAAAATTGGTGTCGCAAGAATAATTAAAGCTTTCTCCAATAAGTTGAAATCTATAGTTATGTGATGTGTTTTTTTCTTCATTTTTTGGGGAAATTAGTTTTCTTTTCTCCTGATGACATTCAATACAACAAAATTTAGCATAAAAAAAAGCACCAAGTAGAAGAATTGTTATAATGCTTAAAATGTAACTTATTTGTTTATACATAGTTACGTGATTTTAACGTTATCTCAAATTTACTAAAAAAAATTGTTTTAACATTTTTTTTAGTACATTCGCAAAAATTTCATAAAAAAGCAACGCAACCAAAAACTATGAAAAAAAACTATTTATTATTAAAATCGCTACTATTGCTGTCTGTTTTAAGTGTGCAGGCGCAAAAAAGCGAAAAGTACGACCCTGAATCTGCTTTTCAGAAAGCAATGAAAATTGAGTCTCCTCTTTCTAAAGATGAAGCTCTTAAAGAATTCGGAAAAAAATACGGATTAGATCAGAGAAGTACTTTCTCGGTCTATACTGAAACTTCAGATTTTTCTGGATTAATACATCAAAGACACCAACAGTATTTCAACGGATTAAAAGTTGAATTCGGAACAGTAATCACACATTCAAAAGACGGCCAAGTTGAGAGTATTAATGGTGAGTTATATAATCCAGGAGGATTGGATTTGAAGCCTGTTTTGACTTCTGTTCAAGGATTTCAAATTGCTTTGAATGTAGTTCCTGCTGAGAAGTTTTTATGGGAAGATGCAGAGGCAGCTGCCATGATGGATTATGCAAAACCAAAAGGGGAATTGGTTATTTTTCCGCTTGTGAATAAAGGTGAGGTGAGATTGGCTTACAAATATGATATTTATGCAGCTCAACCTGTTTCTAGACAAGAAATTTATGTTGATGCTAGCTCTGGAGAGGTCTTGTATAAAAACCCTATTATAAAGCATGCTGACAGATTAATTTCGAACGATGAAATGAAAAGCAATGCACAAAGAATGGAGGCAGTATTTTTAAATCCAATGGCAACTGGTGCGGCTGCAACACGCTATAGTGGTAGCAAAAATATTGAGACCAATTTCGATTCTGGATTAAGTAGATATGTTTTACAGGATAATACTAGAGGAAATGGTATTGTTACTTATAATTCTGGTAAAACAAATACATATCCTTCAACGCATTTTACAGATACTGATAATACTTGGAATGACGGTAATTATACTTCCGGTTCTACAACCAAAGATAATGCGGCACTTGATGCACATTGGGGAGCTATGATGACTTATGATTTCTGGAAAAACATATTTAACAGAAACAGTTTTGATGACAAAGGAACTCAAATTAAAAGTTATGTGCATTATGATGATACACCTGCAACTACAAGAGGGATGGAAAATGCTTTTTGGAATGGAAGTGTAATGTCTTATGGTGATGGTTTTACTACTTTTAATGGACCTTTAACCTCAATTGATGTTTGTGGACATGAAATTGGACATGCAATTTGTTCATATACTGCTAACTTAGCATATCAAAATCAATCAGGTGCTTTAAACGAAGGGTTTTCAGATATTTGGGGAGTATGTATCGAGCAATATGGTAGAAATGGAAATTTAAATTCACCGGTGGATACAGCATCTCCAGGGAGTTCTGCAATATGGAGAATTGGTGAAGATATGACTTCCAGCGGTTACTTGCGCTCTATGAGTTATCCAAGAACTAAAGGTCAACCGGATACTTTCCAAGGGACTAACTATATTACAACTGCTGATGACGGATCTTGTACACCTTCAGGAGGTTCAACAGGAAACGACTATTGTGGAGTTCACACTAATAGTGGGGTTTTAAATCATTGGTTTTATATTGTTACGGCTGGAAAATCGGGTACAAATACAGCTCCGGTACCATTCGCATATAATGTTTCCGGAATTGGATTGACTAAGTCTTCTCAAATTGCATATTATGCTGAAAGAGATTATTTAACTCCAAACTCCACTTTCCTTGATGCACGTAATGCAACTATAGCAGTAGCAAGTTCTTTATATTGCGCAACAAGCCCGGAAGTTCAGGCAGTTACTAATGCTTGGAATGCGGTAAATGTTGGTGCTGCATTTTCTGCTCCGACTAATGACGTTGCTTTAAAAGCTATTTCTGGAGGTAATATCAATGTATCTTGTGGAGCGGTTTATAGTCCTTCAATTATTATTGAAAATGGAGGAACTTCAACTTTATCTTCAGCTACAATTACGTATAATGTTGATGGTGGAGCAAACTCAGTTATTAACTGGACTGGAACTTTAGCGAATTGTTCTCAAGCTACTCAAGCAATTCCTGTGAGTGGATTAACAAGAGGTTTTCATTCAATTAATGTAACGGTTACCACTACTGGTGATGGAAATGCCGTGAATAATACAAAATCATTAGTTGTAGTTGTAAATGATAATGGTACAGTTGGTACTGTAAATACGTTTGACACAGCTTCAAATGTTTTGGTGTCTATTGACTCAAACGGAAAAACGAATTCTGTGTGGCAAAGAGGTACGGTTAATAAAACAAGATTAACTACAGCTGCAACAGGAAATTCTGCAGGTTATGTAACAAAATTGGTTGGAAATTATCCTGATAAAACAACTTCCTATTTAGTTTCTCAATGTTATAACTTATCGAATGTTACCAATTCAAGTGTGAGTTTTGATATGGCATTTGATTTAGAATCTAATTGGGATATTATTTATTTTGAATACTCAACAAATTCAGGAGCTAATTGGAATGTTTTAGGAACTTCTGCCGACGCTAACTGGTATAACAGCTCTAGAATGCCTGATGGAACAGATTGTTTTAACTGTATAGGAAAACAATGGACTGGAGATTATGCTACAGCTCCTACCGGAGGAACAGGAGTAAACGGGAATAAACGTAACTATAGTCATAGTTTGACTTCATTAGGTTCGCCTTCAAATGTTATTTTCAGATTTACTTTCGTGTCTGATGATTCTGCAAATCAGGAGGGAATCTTTATTGATAACTTTGTGATTCAAGGAACCTTAGGGACTAATGAAAATAGTTTTGAGAAGTTCGCAGTTTATCCAAACCCTTCAAATGGTAGATTTAATGTGGTATTGTCTACTTCAGAAGAAGTTAAAATGGCTATTTATGATATCAGAGGACGTTCAGTTTATAATAAATCATTTGATAGCGAAGGAGCGGTTTTCAATAAGGAAATTGACTTAAATTCGCTTTCATCAGGTGTTTATATCTTAAACGTAGAAAGTGCCGGTAAAAGAGAAGCAAGAAGAATTATAATTGAATAACATTGTTTTTTAGAAGTAAAAGTCCCGCCTTAAACGGGACTTTTTTTAATTATAAAGGCCGAATGTTTAAAGAGGTATACTCATTGTTTTCTTCAGCCCAAGTGTCTAAATGTTTTTGGAAATCATTTATAAGGATTTTAGGTTTAATGCTTAAAATAGGAATTTTTGCGTTGTTTAAAATTTCATCAGTGAATGTATTACCCATGAATAAATGATACCATTTTTTATCTAAAGTTGCATTAATTACTATTAAATCGGATTCAGATTCTTCTGCTTTGTCTAAAATTCTTTGCTCAATTCCATTACAGGGAATTAAATCATAGCTTACTTCTAAATGATGATATTGTGCTAAATGTCTAACTTCATTTATTTTTTCTGATAACTCATTTACTTCATTTATTTTTTCAAATTCGTAGACCCCTAGTATTTGTAACTTTGAATTGTCTTTTTTTAGAAACGGTTTAATATATTCATATTTTTCAACTGTTCCCTCTACAATTCGAATTGGGAATAATATCTTTTCGAATTTCATTTTGTTGAAAAATGGAGGGATTGAAAGTATAGGAACATTTGATTTCTTTATTATGCTTATAGCATTACTTCCAGCTAGCAACTCATAATAACCAGATTTGCCATGAGTTCCAATAATTGTTAGATCAATGTCATTGTTTTCTTCATAACTAGCTACGCCATTAGCAACACTATTAATATTAACGCTTGTTACAATTTTAATTGTAGTTGTCTTTTCAATATAAGTGGCATGCATCGCAATTTTTTCTTTTGCATTTTGGATGAGTTGGTTTTGTATATTTATAATTTTACCATTGATACTGATAAATTTACCAAGTATTAAGGGTTCAATCACATGTAAAAGATGTAAATTGGCATTGTTATCTTCTGCTATTGCAATAGCTACTTTTAAGACATTGTTGGCAGTTTCTGAAAAATCTGTTGGAAGTAAAATATTTTTAATAGTGTATTCCATATTATAAGTTTTAATTATTTATTCTATATAAAGGAATTGGTATACGGCCTATTGTGATTAATTGATACTTTTTAAAGTAGATACTTAAGGGGTTTATTCACGAATTAATCTTAATTCCTTGAGTATATTTTCACAAAACAAAATAGCGTCAACAATATCTGATTTATCTGCAAATGGAGTTAATTTTCTTTCAAAATTTTCAGTTTCTGAAAGGAAGGTTTTGATTGTTTGTTGCTGCTTATCTAATATTTTGTTATTCTCAGTATTATCTGGAATTCCTACGTCGTTAATTGTAACTCCTCTTTTGTTTGTTAAAGCGATAAAAGGTAGTTTATTAGTTATGACATTAATTCTTTCAATATATAAATCGACTAAATCCCCTTTTTGCATTCTATCAAGTTCATTTTTTTCGTGAAATCTTTTAAGTACTGCAGTTGGGTTAATAATACTTTTTGCAATAGTTTTAGTTTGTGCGTTAATATTGCAGGTTGGTATTGCAATAAGGAATGATATAAAAATAATTTTCTTCATATAATTTAAATAATTTATTCTCGGTTATATCTAAATTCTTTTTTCGATTAAAATCATGCGATTTCATAATTGTTTTAATAGATAACTTAAAATCAAGTTTTGCTATTTTTTATGTGTTGTAAATCAGAGAAAAGGATTTGTTAAAGATGCTCTGTGTGATAATTTTATAAAATGTATTTCACTTTGTTGCAAAGTTAGACTACCTTTATCTTGTAAACATTGACGACGGTCAATCAATAAAAAATAATTTCCTATGACCTTTATACTTTCAAAATATTCATTTAAGAGTAATGAACTTTTAGATAATGTTAAGCCTGAATTTATGGTAGAATTGGAAGAGATTAAAAGTTTAGAGTCGTTCTCTAAAAATGATATTTTGTACGAAGAAGGTAGTGAACCTAAAGCTGTGTATAGGCTTACTAAAGGTAAGGTTAAAATTGAACAGCTCAATCAAGATGGTAAGACGAGAATAGTTTATATATACACACAGGGTGAGTTTTTTGGTTTTCGCCCCTTGCTAAGTAATGAGAGACATCCTGTATCAGCAATCTTTTTAGAGGAAAGTGAGATCGAAATCTACGAAGGCGTGCAATTCATTGATATTTCAAAAAGAGCACCTAATTTGTCTTTTAATCTGGTTAAAATTTTGAGTTTTGAATTCAATGTTTGGATCAATTTAATATCATCTTTATCGCATAAATCAGCAAAGGAAAAAATTGCTTTGATTTTATTGATTTTGAATGAAAAATATAAAGTAGGGGATGAAAAATCTGAAATTACAATAACTAAATCAGACATAGCCAGGTATTCAGAAACTTCCGAAGAAACGGTAGTTAGAGTGATTGGTTTTTTTGAATCTCAAGGAATTCTTGAAAATAAAGGGCGCTCATTAGAAATTATAGATTCAAAATTGTTGTCTATAATTGCTGAAGGATTTTGATTAGTAATTAAGCACGAAAATTACTCTCGATTTGTTATAAGAATAAATTATTCCCAGAATAATAAAGAAAAAACCCTGTAAAAATTTATTTTTACAGGGTTTTAAGTGGAACCGGAGAGAATCGAACTCTCGTCCAAACAAGCAATCAAAAAGCTTTCTACATGTTTAGTTCTTGATTAGATTTTCGACAAAAGGCGATGCCAAGAACAGCAACCTTTCGCTTAGCTCTATTAATGTCAGAAAGGATTTAAAGCATTACCTTTCCTAGGTTTATTTTTACGGTTCTCCTAAATCAA
>DATEDY010000273.1:0-8013 GCA_035281405.1 Flavobacterium sp. | reverse complement strand
TTAAACGTAAACCATTACACACCACATGGACCACACAAGAGTATACCGAATGTTATTTTCGAGCGTGTATCCTTTATACATCCAAAAAGCCGAAAAGAAAGGACGCACCAAGGAAGAAGTAGATACGGTAATTTTTTGGCTTACCGGCTACAATGCACAAACCCTTCAGGAGCAAATTGATCAGAAAAGTGATTTTGAAACCTTTTTCTCGCAAGCACCCAAAATGCATCCGAATGTTTCTAAAATTACCGGAGTGATATGTGGTTACCGGGTGGAAGAAATCGAAGATCCCATCATGCAGAAAGTCCGCTATCTTGATAAATTGGTTGATGAACTGGCCAAAGGAAAAGCAATGGAGAAAATTTTACGGGAATAAACAATCCGAAACAAGTAACAACATGAAACAAATCATTACTTTACTTTTATTGCTACTGACTGCTTGTTTTTCATACGGTCAGGAGTGCGGCATTTATCGGATCAAATACATTGGCAGCATCCAATCGGATCAAAAGAAAGTGATTACAGTTTCCCTTCCGAAAACATTATTTTTGCATGGTCTAAAAGAAGAAGATTCTAAAAATGCATTCATAACAACACCTTTGACCAACGGACTATTTGAAACAAAAATCAACTCCCATTTAACAACACCTTACCGTAACATCGCTTCGCTATTAACTTTTTACAAACAGCAATCCGGAAAATTTAAATTCAAATTACAGCATCTGAAAAATGAAACCCTAGAAGAAATCCCTCTTGAAGTTGACTGGGATAACATAAAAGTAACCATCCTGAAAGACGACGGATTCGGAACTCTTTTTGTGTTTGACTTGGGCAACATCAAATTATAAAAAAACGGGGCAATTGCCCCGTTTCTAGTTTATATTACCATCCTAAATAATAATCGTCACTCAACCAATACGGTCTTGGCAGTCCGAAATAATCCTGCAGCATTTTCTCGGCTACACAAAAAGCACCTTCCACCCAACCTTGTTGGTCTGAATAGGCTTCACCAACAATATGTATCGTTTCGGTTGCTAATGGTTTGCGCATGTACGGCATTACTTCTTTCACTTCAAAACCAGCTTTCCATGCATGGTAACCCGCACCGAAAGGATCATCGGTCCAATCCTTGAACCATGTCACATACGGATCAGGAATTTTTACTGTTTCTCCATGCAGTTCACGTAATTGGTTCATCAGTTCGTTGACCATCATCTGAGTTGCCTGTACGTCATTCAATTCCTGAAGTTCCAGTAATGAAGCAGATTTATTCGCCTTCACTTCAAACAATACTTTATCGTCGGATAATGCTTTCCAGAATGTCTCGGTCGACATGTCTCCGTAGCTTCCCAATAGCATCGAGTTGTCATTGGTTTCATCCGTTCCGAAATAATAACACTGACGCATCGGTAAATCAGTAATCGAATGTCCGGAATCGATACCCAATTCTTTCCACCAAGGATAATCAAATCCCATCAGGATTTTAAATGCCGGTTCTTTAATCACGGAACGGATATTTTCATTCAGCTCTTTTCTTTCATTGATATCAAAGAAGAAATTATTCTGATCCAACAACTCCAACGATTGTCTCGGCATTCCTAAAATGATGGTATTGGCATATACTTTCCATTCGGTGTTTTTAGGGATGTTAAGGAAAACCAATTCGTACTTATGAGTCGCACTGTTCACATGCTCCTTATTGAAAGTCAATAATTTGTTTTCAGTCCAAATGGCCGCCCCTTCTTCTTCCAAATATTGATTCGCCAAAGCGTAAGCAATACTGTCGTATCCTTCTTTAATGGTTTTGTATGTTGGATTGGCCGAAAAATCGCCAACCATATACGGAAACGCTTCCGCCGAATTCCAGTTAATCGTATTCGAATAATAACCACCTGCATTGGCTAAGAAATCATACCCTTCCTGCGATACCTGATCTTTGATTAAGTTCCAGAAACCGATGTCATTCACTTTTCTTCCTTGGTACGGCGAACCATCAAAGCAGTATCGCAATACCGGCTTCACCTGATCCCAGTCCCAGCTAGTCAGCATAAAACTATATTCATACTGTGACGTTTGTTTCACCTTAGTGCCATAATTTTGAACAAACCAAGGATCGGCCATTAATACATCGTAAATAATCTTATTGAACAACTGATCAGAGCTGTAACCCAAATCATCTTCATTCAAATAATAACGGGTAATGAATTTTTCACCATTACTTTGCGCCACATTCCAAACATCTTGCTTGGTTCTTTCTTTTCTGAGGTACATCAACAAATCAGAAGGATTCCCCATAGGAAACGGTACCGGAATCATAGGATAGTCCAATACTTTCTTTCTTTTGTCCAAATCCGGTTCGCTCAATGGATATCCTTCAATCAAAGTAGTTACGATTTCCTGGGAAGTCAAGTAACGCATTCCGCCCAATTCGCCCCAGAAATTCATTCCCGGCATAATCACCGATTCCAAACGACCGGCAATTTTAGTATTCATATCGAAAATTTGTAGTTCACTTCCGGAATATTTTTTATCGGTAGTCAAACGGTAAGCACTGTACAAACCCGAAGTTCCTGCTCCGATGACAGCCACTTCAATTTTCATATCGGGAGCCATCCCGTTGTTTAATGGTATGTTTTTATTGTTCATATACTTTAGTTAGTTGTTTGTATTCTCTGAAATAATTTTGTCCCATTTGGAAAGGGGTGATATCGAAATCCGTTTTACCATACATGGCTAAATCAGCAAGCATTTTACCAAGATACGGTGTGAATTTTGCGGCCCAACCCGTTGCATAAATCACGATATTTTCATGATTCGGCACATAATCCGGTGCAAAATCGATAATGAGTTCTTTGTTAGGAAGCGAGCTCAACGCAACAAGACATGTTGAGGTATAATGTGGCTTCGGATCCATTCCAATCATATGGTTTTCAACCCACTGAGAAGTATAAGCCAATTCCTGTTCATTCGGAATCAGTGTTCTTTCATTAGGCTCATCCAAAGCATTAATTACAAAATCCGGTGCTGTACGAATAAATCCCGGATGATCCCAATCCACTTCAGGAAAACCATAAAACTGATTTCCGTTTTGTCCTTCCGCATTCTGGAAAACGAACCAAGTTGGATATTGAATATTCGGATCGGTTTTTTTGAAATAGGCCGAAGACATATTCCAATAGGTTGCCTTCACATCAAAGCCAAGCAAGTTGGTCACACTGTTCATATAAGGTCCCGGAACCAATACTAATTTTTTACCAACATTCACCCCGTTCGGAGTCGTTACTTTGAATATGTCCCCAATAGTTTCGATTTGAGTGACAGGAGCTTCTTCTTCCAGCGTTACGTATTCGCTTTTCAGACACAAGTCATACAATGTTTGAATAGTCGCTCTGAAATCGATGCTGGCACCATCCTTTTGGAACAAACCAGTATAATCTTCCGGAAGGTTTTTAAAATGGAAGCGTTCTTCTATTTCGGCTGCTGTGAGTGATTCATAAGGTACGCCCAATTCCTGCAAAGCTTTTTCTGCTTCGGCAATATTTCCTTCGGTCGATTGCACAGTAGGATCACCAAACCATAAAGTTCCTACTTTATCACGCAGTTTTTTATCTGTTTGCGCTTGCAGTTCATCCCAATACGGCTCCGAATCCAAAGCCATTTGCACCATATAAGTTTCAGGATATGGAATTCTGAATTGACGGGAAACCCCAGCCGAACTTCCCAATTGATTTTTAAAAGTGAACTGCTCCAGGACCAGTGTTTTCACTTTTCTTTTACTTAAATGATACGCAGTAGCCAACCCCATGGCACCGCCTCCTACCACTATAATCTCAAATTCCTTTTCGTTCTTATGCATACTAGTTCAGTTTGTTTGTTTTTGCTCTCAAATTTCAAACTATTCACCAAAATGCAAGCCCGTAAAACTACCTGTTTTGCTGTTGAACCAAAATATTTTGTAAGACTAATCTTTAGATTTTTAAGCAGATAAAAAACAGATGAAAAAACCATTCTGCAAAAAATGTGTATTTTTGTCGGACTAAACTAAATTGATTCAAATGAAAGCATATGTATTTCCTGGACAAGGTGCTCAGTTCACCGGTATGGGTAAAGATTTATACGAAAATTCGGCTGTAGCCAAAGAACTTTTTGAAAAAGCCAATGAAATATTAGGTTTCCGTATTACAGATATTATGTTTGGAGGAACTGCCGAAGAATTAAAAGAAACCAAAGTAACGCAACCCGCTGTATTCTTACATTCGGTGATTTTAGCAAAAACTTTAGACATCAAACCTGACATGGTAGCCGGTCACTCTTTAGGAGAATTTTCAGCATTGGTGGCTAATGGTACCTTATCTTTTGAGGACGGGTTAAAATTAGTTTCCCAACGTGCCTTAGCTATGCAAAAAGCATGTGAAATCACTCCATCAACTATGGCAGCGGTATTAAACCTGGACGATAAAATCGTTGAAGATATCTGCGCTTCTATTGACGGAGTAGTAGTTGCGGCAAATTATAACTGTCCGGGACAATTAGTAATTTCAGGCGAATTAAAAGCTGTGCAGGAAGCTTGTGAAAAAATGAAAGAAGCTGGTGCGAAACGTGCATTGATTTTACCTGTAGGCGGTGCTTTCCACTCTCCAATGATGGAACCGGCAAGAGAAGAATTGGCTTCAGCAATTGAAGCAACTGTATTTAACACTCCAAGCTGCCCTGTATATCAGAATGTAACGGCAAGCGCTGTTAACGATGCTACAGAAATCAAGAAAAACCTAATCATCCAATTAACAGCACCTGTAAGATGGACCCAATCAGTACAACAAATGATTGCTGATGGAGCAACATCATTCACCGAAGTAGGTCCTGGAAAAGTTTTGGTGGGACTAGTGAACAAAATCAACAACGAAGTCGAAACTATTTCTGCATAATCGCCACTATTTTTTTGGAATTAATACTATTTTTTTTATATTTTGCATAAAATAACCACATTATTAATTCTTAAAATCTTAAAGAAATGAAAAAAACAATTTTAAGCTTAGCTTTCGTAGCGGCTTTAATGACATCTTGCAAAGAAAAAACTCAAGAAGAAGCTGCTGAAGCTGCTGATGCCATCACAACTGAAGTATCAGATGCTGTGGATTCTACAGCTGCAAACGCTGGTGAAGTAGTAGATTCTGCTGTTTCTAAAACAGCTGGTGCTGCTGAAGCTGCCGCTGGTAAAGCAGAAGAAGTTGCTAAAGAAGTTAAAGAAGACGCTAAGAAGTAGTTTATCCCTACTCACAATAGAAAAGCCGGACATTCTCCGGTTTTTTTATTTTTAGGCTTAAAAAATTTTTTTTTGAAATATATTTTTATATTTTTGCGCCGAAATTCAATATTATTAATTCTAAAAACACAGGAAAATGAAAAACACGATTTTAAGCTTAGCTTTCGTAGCTGCTTTAATGACATCTTGCGAGAAAAAAGCAGAAGCTACAACTGACGCTACTGAAGTAGTTGCTGATTCTTCAGCTGTTGCTACTGATTCTGCTGCTGTTGCTACTGATTCAGCTGCTGTTGCAACTGACTCTGCTGCTGCTCCAGCTACTGAAGAAGTTAAAGAAGAAGTTAAAAAATAATTTTTGACTGATCTTACAATAAAAAAACCGGGTTTTACCCGGTTTTTTTTGTTTTTATTCCTTTCTTATTTTCTGTTCCCATCTCCAGGCACTTTCTAAAGCATCTCTGAGAGAAAGCTCCGCTTTCCAACCCAGCACCTGATTTGCTTTATCTGTGTTCGCATATGCAACTACCACATCGCCTTCTCGACGCCCAACAATCTTGTATGGTAATTTTTGATTAGCGACAGCCTCAAAAGCCTCTATTACATCTAAAACAGATGAACCAGTCCCGGTTCCGATATTAAAAACTTCTACCTTATCCACATTCTTTTTAGCAATCAGACGCTGCAATGCAATAACATGTGATTTTGCCAAATCCACTACATGGATATAATCACGGATTGCAGTTCCATCCGGTGTAGGATAATCATTTCCAAAAACAGACAACTCCTTTCGTAAACCGATTGCAGTCTGCGTTATAAATGGCACTAAATTTTGAGGAACACCTAACGGCAACTCTCCAATTGCAATGGAAGGATGCGCACCAATCGGATTGAAATAACGCAGCAAAACAGCCCTCACAGAAGACACTTTTGCCACATCGTTAATAATTTCTTCACCTATTTGCTTTGTATTACCATAAGGCGACAATGCCGATTGCACAGGCGCATGTTCGGTAATAGGCATTTGTTCTGCCTGCCCGTACACAGTACAAGAAGAACTGAAGATAAAACAAGATTCCTCTTTTTGCTGCAACTCCTGCAACAGATACACTAAAGAATTGATATTGTTTTCGTAATACAGCAATGGATTTTCAACACTTTCTCCAACTGCTTTACTGGCCGCAAAGTGGATTACACCGCTTATATCTGTATGCTTTTCAAAAAAACTCTGTACCGAAATCTTATTTCTTAAATCGATATTTTCAAACAATGGCTTGATACCGGTAATCGTTTCGATTCCATCCATAACATCGGCTGATGAATTGGAAAGATTATCGATTATCACCACCTCAAAACCTTCTTGCTGCAATTCAACAACGGTATGCGAACCTATAAAACCTAAGCCGCCTGTTACTAGTATTTTCATTATTATTTTTCAGTTTTCAGCGCAGTTACAGTAAACAGTTGCTGAGACTGTAAACCGTAGAATACTTTTATACAAACTCTAAAACAGCATCAGTAATAAACTTGATTTGCTCATCATCTAATTCAGTATGCATTGGCAAAGCAGCCACTTCGCTCACCAATTGATTTGTAACAGGAAAATCTGCTTCATTATAACGCACATCTGCATACGCCTTTTGACTGTGCAACGGAATTGGATAGTAGATAGCACACGGAATTCCTTTTGCCTGTAAATGCTCCAGCAACCCATCTCTTTTCCCATTAGTAATTCTTATCACATATTGATGAAACACATGATCATCTCCATTGTTATCAAATTGCGGCACTACAATATTAGAATTTACAGAAAGTGCCTGATTGTATTTATAAGCTGCCGCTCTACGAGCGCTATTATAAGTGTCCAAATGCGGTAATTTCGCTTTTAAAACCCCTGCCTGAATACTATCCAAACGAGAATTCACACCAACCACATCGTGGTGGTAACGCACATACATGCCGTGATTTACTATTCCTCTTAATTTGTGCGCCAAAGCATCATCATTAGTAAAAATAGCACCACCATCTCCGTAACAACCTAAATTTTTAGATGGAAAAAATGAAGTAGCGGCCACATGACCTATAGCTCCTACTTTTACTTTTGATCCGTCTTTAGATGTATAATCTGCTCCAATAGCTTGGGCATTATCTTCAATAACATATAAATTATGTTCACGTGCAATTTCCATAATAGCATCCATATTTGCCGCACGGCCAAACAAATGCACAGGAACAATTGCCTTAGTCTTTGGTGTAATGGCTTTTTTAAGCGCTTCAATTGAAATATTCATCGAATCCATGTCGACATCCACTAAAACCGGAGTCAATTGCAATAATGCAATTACTTCAACAGTAGCAGCAAATGTAAAATCAGCTGTAATTACCTCATCACCCGGCTGCAATTCCAACCCCATCATCGCGATTTGCAATGCATCTGTACCATTTGCACAAGGAATAACGTGCTTTACTCCCAAATACTTTTCCAAATCAGCCTGGAATTGATGTACTAAAGGTCCGTTAATATATGCTGTAGTATCTAAAACCTCTTGAATGGAAGCATTCACTTCGTCTTTTATTTTATCGTATTGACTTTTCAAGTCAACCATTTGTAGTTTTTTCATAATGTAAAATTGTGAACACAAAAATAATAATTTAATGGCGGTTGCCAACGAAAATAAATCTATAAACTGTATTTTAGCTCCACAAAATAAAAAGCATGTTTTTTATATACAACCTTATAGTTCACGGAGCAG
>DATEDY010000272.1:0-3452 GCA_035281405.1 Flavobacterium sp. | reverse complement strand
CGCATGTACTTTTTCAAAATGCTCTCGAGTAATAATTGGATTCTTGAAGAAACTTCCGCTATTACCTAATTCTTTCGGATCAGGCAATTTACTTTGACGAATAGCAATCACAGCATTACTTACGTCTTTAATTGTCGGTATTGTCACATGGTTTTTCTCCAATTCTTTCATAATATCCCCATAGGAAATATTGACTTTATGATTTCGTTTGGTCAATTTAAAAACCACAGAAGTAATAACATACTGATCTTTCACTTCATGCTTAAAAATACTTTCGCGGTAACCGAAATTACATTCTTCTTTTTCAAAAGTTTTCATTTCCCGTGTTGCAATATTAATCGCATCACACGACACGAAAGTATCTTTGATTTCAGCACCATACGCACCAATATTCTGCACCGGCGTGGTTCCCACATTACCGGGAATCAGTGACATATTTTCTAAACCTCCGAAGTTATTATCGATATTCCAAAGCACAAATTCGTGCCAGTTTTCACCAGCCTGACCTTCAACCCAAACAAAATCATCGTCTTCCTTAATTACACTCTTCCCTTTTAAATCAACGTGAATAACCAACGCATCTACATCTTGAGTTAAAAGCATGTTACTTCCGCCACCTAAAACAAATTTATTCTTGGCACTATTTTGTTCTAAAACCTCTTTTAAATCAGCAACAGAGTGCACTGCAACAAATTCTTTCGCTTTAGCATCAATACCAAAAGTGTTATGGTTTTTAAGGGAGAAATTATATTGAATTTCCATGAAATTATATGAATTGTAAATTATAAAAATGAAAAGCGGATTATTCTTCTGTTTCTAATCCGCGATTTAAAAAATCATTCAAAGGTTTGATCAAAATCAGTTTTTCGGAAATTTTTCGAGCAAAATCCTTATCTAAAAACAATTTATCGTCAATTTTTTGAGAAACCGTAAAACTTTTCAGCTTCAGAAAATCAATTGCTGGATGATTTGCATCATATCCTTTGGGAGCCGATTTCAATACACTCCCTTCTTCTACATCAATAGCTCCGAATGCACTTTTAAAACTGGCTTCTTGTACTACTTTCTCCAAATCTTCATGAAAGAACGCTATTTCCTTTCTGATTTTCTTCAAATCTTCTGCCTCAGGACACCAAATTCCGCCGGCCACAAAAGAATTTCCCTTTTCATAATGCACATAATAACCCGCACTATTTTTTCGGTTACGGTTAGTCGTCATCCAAATTCCCATGTTGGTTTTATAAGGTGACTTATCTTTCGAAAAACGAATATCTCTGTTAATACGAAAAGTACAATTTTTAACCTCCAATTGGTCTAAAGACGCATCCAAAGGTTTCATTTCATTAAGAACGGAAGCAATCAGTTGATGATAGTCTTTTTTATACGATTCATAACGTTTTTTATTGTCATGCATCCATTCGGTGGCATTATTATTCTTTAAATCCTCTAGAAATTGAATAGCTTCTTTCGTAAACATTATAATTTCTTTTTTAAATCCTCTTCAGTGATATATCCAAGATTCTTCCAGACTTCATCTCCTTTCTTATATAAAATAAGTGTAGGCAATCCTTCAATTTTAAGCTGCTGTGCCAATTGTTGATTCTTATCGGCATCAATTTTAATGATTACCAATTCACCTTTCATTTCTGACTTCATCTTTTCCATATACGGTGCCATCTTTTTGCATGGACCACACCATTCTGCATAAAAATCAATCAATACTTTTTTGTCTGATTGGGTTAGTTTCTTATACTCTTCCAGCGACATTCCTTTGTTATTTGCAACTGGTTTACCTAAACCCGAAGCATTGTATTTCGTCATACCACCTTCCATGTTATAAATTTCCTTGAAACCTAAATCTGCCAAATGGCTTGCTGCTTTTGAACTTCTTCCTCCTGCGAGACAATACACAAAAACCGGTTTGGATTTATCCAGCTGAGCTACTTCCTTATCAAAACCACTATAATTTATATTAATATTCAAAGCATTATCCAAATGCTGTCCATTAAATTCTTCCGGGGTTCTTACATCTAAAATCTGCGCACCATTTGTAACAGCAATTTTTTCGGTAAAAGCCTTCGGATCCAGATCTGCTACTGCTTTATCTGTCTGACCTTTACATCCAGTGATTGTAACCGTAAGCAGGTATAAAAAAGAGATGATTGTATTTTTCATTTGTTAAAAATTTATGCTAAGATATAAATTAAATATTGAAAATCTTATAGCTCTGATGCGTCTGTTTTACGATGTTTTCTGTGCGTTCAGGATGCGTATCAGATATAAACAATTGTCCAAAATGATCACTATCAACCATTGAAACAATCTTTGAAACACGTACTTCGTCCAGTTTATCAAAAATATCATCAAAAAGAAGAATAGGCTTTTCGCCACTATGCTTTTTCACAAATTCAAACTGAGCCAATTTCAGAGCAATCAAAAATGACTTTTGCTGGCCTTGCGAACCGAATTTCTTAATAGGGAAACCATCAATTTCAAACGAAAGATCATCTTTATGAGTTCCCACACTTGTATATTGCAAAGCTCTGTCCTTACTTATATTTTCTTTCAGAAGCGATAGCAAATCTTGACTATGCAACTGACTTTCATACACCAACTGCACAACTTCGTTTGAATTGGAAATATCTTTATAATACGTATTGAAAATTGGAATAAACTGTGCAAGAAATTCTTTTCTTTTATTAAAAATTCTCGATCCAAAATCTGCCAATTGTTCATTGTAAATCTCCAGAGTTTCCGTTTCAAAAACCCTGTTAACAGCAAAATATTTCAATAACGCATTACGCTGCATGAGCACTTTTTGATAATGAATTAAATCTTGTAGATAGGCTGAATCTAATTGCGCTATTACACTATCCATGAACTTTCTGCGTGTTTCGCTTCCTTCTCGTATCAAATCAGCATCAGTTGGAGAAATGATCACTAAAGGAATAAAACCAAGATGATCAGAAAACTTTTCATAAAGCTTACCGTTACGTTTTAGTATTTTCTTTTGACCTTTTTTTAGGCTACAAAGAATTTGTTCGGTACGATCTTGCTTTTCAAATTCACCATCAATAACAAAAAAGTCTTGCCCATGCTTAATATTCTGCACTGCTAATGTGTTAAAATAACTTTTTCCGAAGGCTAAATGGTAAATTGCATCCAAGACATTGGTCTTGCCAACACCGTTTTTTCCCACAAAACAATTAATCTTATGTTCAAATTCGAAATGAACTTCTTCAAAATTCTTAAAATTAAATGCCGAAATCTTTTTTAAGTACATAAAACACTGTGGATTGTGAGTTTGCAAACAAAGTTGCTAAAGAGCACGCAAATTATTAAAAATATAGTGAAAACTTGTTTTGTTTTTCAATAAAAATTTTATTTTTGCACCTCACTAATTAAAATACAAATGGCAACTTATAATAAAAGAGGATACAAAGCTCCAAAAC
>DATEDY010000271.1:0-3590 GCA_035281405.1 Flavobacterium sp. | reverse complement strand
CCAAATAAAGGCACTAATCACTCCGCTACTCCCGTTATTCTACTTTGACTGCCTTTTTATTTTCGTCGATAGCCACGAAGGTAAATTCGCCGGTGATGGCTTTTTCCCTAGAGTTGCTGTACATTTCTTCGATGAAGATATCCACCCTCACTTTTAGACTGGTAGTTCCCAGATAAGTCACCTTTCCGATCAATTCGATGATCGTTCCGTGCGGGATTGGTCGTTTAAAATCGATCCGATCACTGCTTACCGTTACCATTTTCTGGCGGCTATATCTCGTTGCTGTGATGAAAGCCACTTCGTCCATGAACTGCATTGCCGTTCCCCCGAAAAGCGTATCATAATGATTGGTGGTATTAGGAAAAACCGCTTTGAACACGCGGGTTATTGAATCGTTGATTTTTTCTTCTTGTGTTTTCATAAGATTTAGGATGCTATTCTTTCGAAAGCGATATAGTTTAAAAATGTACCTCTTTTGTTGAACTTCGGGAAAGCTTCAATTTCGCAGTGGTAGGTTGAACCGTCTTTTTTATAATTCAGTACTACCTCTTTAAAAGGAATTTTTTGAGACATTGCCGCTTTGATTTTGTCCTTCACCGATTGTGAAGTTAGTTCCCCTTGAAAGATTCTGGGAGACTTACCGATAAGTTCGCTGGGGTGGTAACCGTTCATTTGGTATACCCCTTCGGTTGCGAATACAATTTCAAAATGTGTGTTGGTAATAATAACCTCACGATGAAGCATTGTAAGGATTTCGTGTACGTTTTCTTTATTCTTCCAATTTTTCTGAATCGATTCGAAGGCATTTCTTTCGATAGAAGCAGAAGAAAATTGGCCCCACGAGAGCAAAGGCAAGGATTTAATCTTTAAACCCTCTTGGTATTTCGCCCAGGCATTATCGTATTCTTTCCACATGGATTTTTACTGTTTTATTCGTTTTTTAATGAGGAAAGTGAATAAAACAGAGGGTTTCATTCATGAAAAATGAAACCTATAGCTGTTTGAGCACTTTCGTGATGCCTAAACAAAATCAATTCTATGTATCTGACTTATTTCCTTTTGGAAAAACACAGTTGCACGACAGTTCAGGATTTTCACCTGATTCCATATTAGAAGAAACTTCCGGAATTGATTTTTATGTTAAGTTGGACAAAGATACAATAAACAAGCACTTTAATAAAAAAAGTAGCCCTTTTCGGCTACTTTTTTATAAATTCTTTTATTTTAGTTTTTTTCAAAGGTCAAGTAATCAGTTCCTCCGCCTCCACCGCTTACATGAATTAGCCGAACTTTAGTATCTGTTCTTTCCAAAATATTCCAATCTTCAGTCAATTCTGCAAAATTTGAAGGAGAGCTAAACGCAATATTAAAATCTAAATCTTCGTTAGGGCTATCATCCCCACTACTATCATTTGTAACAGACCAAGTTCCGGTGTATGTATTGCCTCCATTAGTAGCAGTCAAAACCGCTGCATCACCAAATGTAAAATTATACCCGGTAAAGTTTGAAGTTTCATTAGTTCCAGAATCCTCAAAGAATGTGATTCTCCATGTACCCGATTTCACTGTATTAATAACCAATGACGGATCTATCGAAGCGTTTGAAGAGTCATCATCATCACTACACATTCCTGCTATATTCAATAAAGAAAGCAAAATCATGATTTTCGCAAATACTTTTCTCATAAATGATTGATTTTAAAATTACTAACAACTAAAAAAAGTAAATAAATTTACAACTTTAAAATCAGTTTATAAAAAAATCCGCTTATAGAAAGCGGATTTGAGTTTACATTCTTTCCGGAACATTGATTCCTAAAAGGCCAAATGCGTTTTTAATTGTTTCGCTCACTTTTTTGGACAATTGCACTCGGAATATCTTTTTATCAGCATCTTCTTCACCTAAAATCGAAACCGACTGGTAGAACGAGTTGTATTCTTTTACTAAATCGTATGTATAGTTTGCGATTAAAGCCGGGCTGTGATTATGAGCAGCATGCTGAATTACTTCAGGGAACAATGCTATTTGTTTTAATAGTTCTTTCTCCTTTTCGTGCAATACTTCCACTTTAGCAATTGCAGAAAAATCGAAGTCAGCTTTTCTTAAAATCGATTGGATACGTGCATACGTATATTGAATAAACGGACCAGTGTTTCCATTAAAATCCACTGATTCTTTAGGGTCAAACATCATGGTTTTTTTCGGATCCACCTTCAACATATAATACTTCAAAGCACCTAGACCGATAATTTTATACAATGCTGCTTTTTCAGCATCAGAATACCCTTCCAGCTTCCCTAATTCCTCTGAGATAGATTGCGCTGTAGTAGTCATTTCCGCCATTAAATCATCAGCATCCACCACCGTTCCTTCACGCGATTTCATTTTACCCGAAGGCAATTCCACCATTCCGTAAGACAAATGGAACAAATCGTCTGCCCAATCGAAACCTAATTTTTTCAGAATTAAGAACAATACTTTAAAATGGTAATCCTGTTCGTTTCCTACAGTGTATACCATACCGCCAACGTCGGGATTATCCTTCACACGTTGGATTGCCGTACCGATATCCTGCGTCATGTATACCGCAGTACCATCGGAACGCAAAACGATTTTTCTATCCAAGCCGTCTTCTGTCAAATCAATCCAAACAGAACCATCGGCATCTTTTTCGAAAATACCTTTCTCCAATCCGAATTGTACAACTTCCTTACCTAGCAAATACGTATTACTTTCATAGTAGTACGAATCGAAATTTACCCCAAGATTGTTATAGGTTTGTTCGAAACCGTCGTATACCCATTGGTTCATTTTTTTCCAAAGCGCTACAATTTCTTCATCACCAGCTTCCCATTTGCGGAGCATTTCCTGTGCTTCAAGAATAGATGGCGCCAATTTTTTAGCTTCTTCTTCGGTTTTTCCTTCTTCCATTAAAGCTTTGATTTCGGCTTTATAGGCTTTATCAAACTCAACATAAAAGTTTCCGACCAATTTATCCCCTTTCAAACCCGTTGATTCCGGTGTTTGCCCTTTTCCGAATTTCTGCCAAGCCAACATAGACTTACAGATATGGATTCCACGGTCGTTGATAATTTGCGTTTTATATACTTTTTTACCTGAAGCTTTGATAATTTCAGCTACTGAGTAACCCAATAAATTATTACGGATATGACCTAAATGCAGTGGTTTATTGGTATTTGGTGACGAATATTCCACCATAATAGCCTTTTCGCCTTCTGTTGGATTTACAAAACCAAAAGTTTCGTTAGATTGGATACCGTTGAAGAAGTTTACATAGTAAGCATCGGCAATAACGATATTCAGGAAACCCTGAACCACGTTGAACTTTTCCACTTCCTGAACGTTTTCCACTAAATAGTTTCCAATCTTCGTTCCTATTTCAGCTGGATTACCTTTTACCAATTTCAAAATAGGGAAAACCACCATCGTAATATCACCTTCAAATTCCCTACGAGTTGCCTGATACTCTACTTTATCAAGTGAAATAGCAAACAAAGCCTGTACAGCTTCCTGAATTTTTGGCGTAAGAATTTGTGTAAGTGTCATAATTAATGATTTTTTAAAGGCG
>DATEDY010000270.1:0-6547 GCA_035281405.1 Flavobacterium sp. | reverse complement strand
AATTCAAGATGACTCAAACTAAAGTTTAAGTTCTTGTAGGATAATTGATAGTGGTCTTCATTTTTTATGTAGACCAACTGACCGTTTTCGGTTTCTTTTAATAATACATGGTTGCATTTCATGGTGTTTGCTATTTTTTGTTTTTTCGTCCCCGCCAAATTAAAAATCCGGTTACCGGTAGTGAAGCACAAACCAAACTTAAAATGAAGGCTAAAATTTTTCCCGGAAGTCCTAAAATAGCGCCTATATGAGTGTCATAATTAGCAGCTATTGCCTTTTCTCCTAAATTCTTGTCTTTGTGATCATGTATGTGCAGTAATTCGCCGGTGTTTTCATCAAAAATGAGACTGTGATTAATGTGATAGGAATAGGATAATTGTTTTACAAAAACGGAATAATTGGGATGTTCATGATCATCAATATGCTCGTGACCAAAATCCAATGAATAACCATAGGCATCAGGATAAAGTTCTTCCACTTTTTTGCCGATTTTATCCAAAGTAGTTTCTGTTCGTAACTCAATTGGCGCTTTTGTTGTTATGTGTGAGAAGTCAGGAAAAGCAGTACTGCCTCCCGAAAATATAAAATAGATACCTGCTTGGATAAAGAAAAAGGAATAAAACAAGCCAGTAATTGCGACAATCAATGCTAAAAAAGAAGCATAAAAGCCAAGAATATTATGCATGTCATAATTCTTGCGTTTCCAGTTTTTCACATTTTTCCAGTTAAACCAAAAACGCTGTTTTCTGGCAGCTTTATTCTTTGGCCACCAAAGGATGATTCCTGAGATGAGCATGAAAATGAAAATCAAGGTTGGAATACCACAAATGTATGCGCCCCATTCTGCCCTAAAAAGGAAACTATAATGTATGGATTTTACGATGTTGAAAAAATCAAGAGTTTCATCATAAACAGCTAGTATTTTACCATCATATGGATTTACATATACTGATTTGTAGATAACGTATTCATCAAAATAATTCCACGCTTTCGGATTGTGCTCGTAATAGTAAAAAATATAACTTAGACTTTTATCTACTGGGACGTTTACCCAATGGATTGGGTATTTTTCTTTGGTATGGTCATTTATTTTTTTTTCCAGAACTTTTAATGGTAAAACACTTTTTGTACCAATGTTTTTTTCCTGATGATGAATTGCATCATTTCTCAGGTAATCAGTAATTTCCGCTTGAAATACATAAAGCGCACCGGTTATGGAGATTATAAATACAAAAAAACCTATGGTTAATCCCAACCAGAGGTGGATTTTTTTGATGCTTTTTTTTATTGAATTGTTGTTTTTCATGTAATAAGGTAAAAAACTCCCCAAAAGAATGAGGAGTTATTCAAACAAAAAATAAAACAAATGGACTCCTTTAGAACTTATAGGTTAACCCAGCTGTAATGTTTCTCAATCGTTGAGGTGTTACAGTTGACCAGCCCGAATAATACTTTTCATTTAAAATATTATTCAGTTTTAAAGCAATATTGAATTTGTTATGGTTATAAGACAAAGCACTGTTTAATACCGTGTAGCTTGGTAGTGTAAACGTTCCTGTTACGGCTCTGTTTAATGTTTTATTTTCGCTGGCATGATTTCCTCCGAAACCAATTCCGAAACCTTTTAATTTTCCTCCACTGAAAGTGTAGTTAGCCCAAAAATTTGCTAACGTTTCTGGTCCTGCTTCTTCAGGTCTGTAGCCTAAATAACCATTTGCTGGGAAATCCTTAGTTACTTCGCTGTGGTTGTTTCCAAATCCAGCTAAAATATTTAAGCCTTTGATCGGATTGGCAATAAGGCTAATTTCAATGCCTCGGCTTTTAACTTCTCCACCTTGAATAGAATTGTTCGGATCATTAGGGTCAGTCATTACTTTATCTTGTACAATGATATTATAGTAACTAGCTGTCAGTGTAAGCTTATCTTCAAAAAGATTGGTTTTGGTACCAATTTCGAATTGATTGGCGTGTTCGGCGTCGAATGTTTTTTGATTTACACCTTGTCCTTGTGGTTCAACATTTTTGAAACCGTTCATGTAGTTTGCAAAAAGAGCCACTTTATTCTCAATAGGTTGGTATACAATCCCGAATTTTGGTGACAAAGCGGTTTGTCCGTTAAGATCTGTTGTAGTATAGTAATTCGTTTTTCCTTTGAAATGATCGATACGTAAGCTCGCCATTGCAGAAAGGCTTGGAAGAATGTTGATGATATTTGATGCGTATGAACTGTATACTTCTGATTTTGAAGTAGTGTTTCCTTCAAATGAACCTACCAGTAAATTATCGACACCAGCTTGTGTTAAATCTCCTGTGTCATTGCCGTTAGCTAAAGATACAGTTCCGTTTGTAACCCATCCGGTACTTCCGTTCACTACATCTGATTTGTAATAATCTATACCAATAACAAGACGATTACGTAATCCGCCAATTTTAAAATCTCCAATGAAATTTTGCTGAATATCAGTACTAAGCGTTTCTCCGTTTCTTTTTGAAATGAATCTTGTGAAATCATTGCCATTTGAAGAATCCCACAAATACGAATAGTATCCGTCTGTTTTACTGCTACTTTTAGAAAGTACTGTTTGTGAAGTCCAAGCATCTGACAATTTGTAAATCATTTGTGCCTGCAAGCTGAAGGTAGGATTGTTGATGGCTAACTCATTTGAGGTAAAGGATTTTTTGTAATTTTTTTCAAATAATTCCATCGAATTAAACGAAATAGGCGCATAACGACTCAAGAAAATCATTGGTGCGTTTGACGACTTTCTGTTAGTGAATTCTGTATTGATTAAAAAAGTAAGTTTATCGTCAATTTTGTAACTTAAAACTGGAGCGATGAAAAATGACTGATTGAATCCGGCATCTTGGAAACTGTTTTCTTTTTGATATGCTGTGTTAATGCGTAATAATGCGTTTTTTTCTGTATCTAATGGAATGTTAATGTCAGAAGAAACTCTGTTTAAACCATATGAACCTGAATTATAGCTGATTTCTCCGCCAAACTTTTCTGTTGGTTTTTTGGTAACAATATTGATTAAACCACCGTAAGATATTACACTACTTCCGAAAAGTGTCCCGGATGGTCCTTTGATAACTTCTATGTTATCCACATTCGAAATATCAATGGTTCCGTTGTTTTTAGCTGGTAATCCATTAATCATACTTGGTTGGACTGCAAATCCGCGCATGCTGAAAAACTCTGCACCGTCACCACCTCGACCTGTGGATTCCCAAAGACGGGTAATACCAGTTGCGTTTTTGATCGCATCATTAAAGTTTGTTGCTACTTGTTCTTTTAAAACTTCTGCTGTTACCGTATTGTAAACTTGTGGGTTTTCAATGTCAGTTAAAGGCATTTTTGAAACAGTAGCGCTTTGTGATCTTTTGTACTTGTTGTGGTTTCCGTTTACTGAGATTTCATTCAGTTTTTTGATGGAATCCTGTTGGGTTTGATTAACTTCTTGCGCTTGAAGGGACATTCCAAGCAATATAATTAAGGAAGTGATTAAGAATTTTTTCTCCATTTTATTTAGATTAAATTAAAATAACGACGCAAATATATAAGGAAAATTCATTCAATACAAAATTTATTTAGACTTAATCTAAATAATTTCTCAACAGTTTGTGAATCAATTTTTTAAAAAATTGGAAAAGAGAAACTTGAAATCAGAAACAAAAATTGTATTTTTGCACTCCAAAATAGAAGAATAGCAATATGTTAGACAGACTGCAATATGTAAAACAACGTTTTGATGAGATATCAGATTTGATTATCCAGCCGGATATCATTGCTGATCAAAAGCGTTATGTACAATTGAATAAAGAATATAAAGATTTGAAAGCTTTGGTTGAAAAACGCGAAGAGTATATCAATCTTGACGGAAATATTAAAGAAGCTAAAGAAATCATTGCAGATGGTTCAGATGCAGAGATGGTTGAGATGGCTAAAATGCAATTGGACGAAGCACAAAATCGTTTGCCTCAGTTAGAAGAGGAAATCAAGTTTATGTTGATTCCTAAAGATCCAGAGGATGCTAAAAACGTGATGGTGGAAATCCGAGCAGGTACGGGTGGAGATGAAGCTTCTATCTTTGCTGGAGATTTATTCAGAATGTATACCAAATACTGTGAAAACAGAGGCTGGAGAACTTCTGTGGTGGATTTGAACGAAGGAACTTCGGGAGGATTCAAAGAAGTTATTTTTGAAGTTACAGGTGAAGATGTCTACGGAACTTTAAAATTTGAAGCAGGAGTACACCGCGTACAACGTGTTCCTCAAACGGAAACTCAGGGACGTGTTCATACTTCAGCTGCAACAGTTATGGTTTTGCCTGAAGCAGAAGAATTTGATGTTCAAATTGATATGAATGATGTGCGTATTGACTTTTTCTGTTCGTCTGGACCTGGTGGACAATCAGTAAATACTACAAAATCCGCTGTTCGTATGACGCACATTCCTACTGGTTTGGTAGCGCAATGTCAGGATGAAAAATCGCAACATAAAAATAAAGACAAGGCATTAACGGTATTACGTTCTCGTTTGTATGAGAAAGAATTGGCCATCAAACAAGAGGAAGATGCTAAAAAACGTAACTCTCAGGTAAGTAGTGGTGACCGTTCGGCAAAGATCAGAACATACAACTATCCGCAAGGACGTGTTACAGATCACCGAATAGGAATGGATATTTTTGATATGGGTGGCGTTATGAACGGTAACATTCAGAAATTCATTGACGAACTACAACTGGTTTCAAATACAGAAAAATTAAAAGAAAGCGAAGTATTTTAATTCGCAAAAGCCCTGAAAAATCAGGGCTTTTTTATTGGTAACAAATACTAATTTTGTTAAATTCACGTTAATAACGTCTAATGCCATTATTAATGCTAAATTTAAAAAACAAAGACTCGAATATGAAAAAGCTATTTATCACTTTCTCAGCCTTGACGTGTTCTTTTATCGTTAACGCGCAGTCTTATATTGGATACTATCATGACAATTATGCAGGAGTACAAAGTGTTTTGTTTAACCCTGCTTCAATAGCCGATTCTAATTTTAGAACTGATATTAACCTGTTCTCTGCCAGCGTTACAGGAACCAATGATTACTACGGGGTTAATGTTTTTGACTTATTTAAAAACAATTATAATTTAGAAACTGATGCTAAATTATTCCGGTCCGATACCAATAACTTTATACTCAATGCAGATATACTCGGACCTTCCGTAATGTTCAATATAAAACCGAAACATTCATTGGCTTTATTTACAAGAGCAAGAGCGGTGATCAATATCCATGACATAAATGGTGAAGTTTTCAATCAGTTGACAGATGATTTTAATGCCAACGAGGATTTCAGTTTAGCAGCCGGAAATTTTAACATGACAGGAAATTCTTGGGGAGAAGTTGGTGTATCTTATGCAGGTGTTTTGATGGATAAAGGCAAACATTTCCTAAAAGGAGGACTTTCATTGAAATATTTACAAGGAATTGCCAACACTTATACTCAAGGTGATAACATAACAGTTAATTACGATTATAATGCAATTTTACCGCCTTCAAGTTCCATCGCTACGACAGGAACTTTAATTTATGGAGGAAACCAGGATTTTTCGGAGAGCTTTAACGAATTGGATTTTGATGCTAAATCTAATGGAATAGGTGCAGATTTGGGTTTTGTGTATGAATACCGACCTGAATTTAAAAATTTTACTGAAAATGACTATAAATTCCGTTTTGGATTATCTGTAACAGATATTGGTTCAATTAAATATGATCAAAGTAACCAAAAAACATATGATTTAAATCAAACGGTAACGCAAGTGGAATATGAAGATGCTAATTCTACAGGGGAATTTTTAGATAATAATTACACCATTTTAGAAACCAAAGGTTCCAAAAAAGTTGTGCTCCCAACAGCGCTTCACGCAAACCTGGACTGGAATTTTTACCGTAAGTTCTATCTGAATGTAAATGGCGATATCAATATGACCAACAAAGATGCATTGAACTCATCTGCTATTGCTAATACAGTTTCAGTGACACCAAGGTATGAAACAAAATGGATCGGGCTTTATTTACCGCTGAATTATATGGATTATAGAGGATTTCAAGCTGGAGCCGGATTCCGAGTAGGACCTTTATTTATTGGTTCTGGTTCGGTAATTTCGAATTTGATTTCTGATGAATCAAAAGGATTTGATATTCACGCAGGTTTGAAAATCCCATTATATAAAGGTGCAGGAAAAATTGAAAAACCTAAAGAAGTTGCCTCCGCACCTGTAAAAGTGATTGATAAAGATTCTGATAAAGATGGTTTAATGGACTCAGTGGATAAATGTCCTGCAGAGAAAGGCCCAAGAGAAAATAATGGTTGTCCATGGGGCGATACTGATAATGACGGAATTCTGGATAACTTGGATAAATGTCCAACCGTTTTCGGAGCAAAAGACAATGAAGGATGCCCTCATAAAGATTCAGATGGAGACGGGGTTTTTGATAAAGATGATCGTTGTCCAACAGTTAAAGGAACGATGACTAATTTTGGAT
>DATEDY010000269.1:0-3803 GCA_035281405.1 Flavobacterium sp. | reverse complement strand
CCGAAAAGAATTAACCTTTGATGAGATCATGAATGACAGTTTGGCCATTGCCAATCACTGTTTGTATTTACCCATTTGGGAGAAAACCTATTTTCATTTGTTTTTACCTATTGAAGCACAAAAGGAAATCAACACCGAATTTCTGTTACAGGTTTTGGCTGGAAGAGATAAAGAAGTAGTCATTGCCAAATCCGATTTTGAAACCCTCAAAATGACTCATTATTTATTGACTGACAATACCAAAATCAAGACCAATGATTATGGCATTCCTGAACCTGTAGATGGATTAGAAGTTCCGGTAAGCAAAATCGATGTAGTTTTTGTGCCTTTATTGGCCTATGACAAAAACGGAAACCGCGTTGGTTATGGCAAAGGTTTTTATGATCAATTTTTAAGCGAATGCAAAGAGGATGTTATCAAAATAGGTTTGTCTTATTTTGATCCGGAAGAAGACATTGACGATATTATTGAAAGCGACATTAGATTGGACTATTGTATCACTCCGTTTGGAGTAATCGAATTTTAGTTTATATTAGCACAACCTAAACTATTTAAACAAAACATTATGTTACAGATTTTAAAATCAAAAGTTGGACTGGTTATGTTAGTTACAATTTGCACCATTGGGTTTTCCAGTTGTACTGTACACCATCACCATAGACCCAGAACAGTAAAAGTAAAGAAACTTCCACCAGGACATGCGAAGAAAATCAGTGGAGACAAAAGCGCCAGACGTCATGCTCCAGGACATAATAAATAACAAAAAAGACCTCTAAATGAGGTCTTTTTTTATGAGGTCACAATATTAAGTTATTTTTTTGCAAAAGCTTTTTTATTGAATACGATTAACAATCCCACACCAGTAGAAATGGCAACGTCAGCAACATTAAAAATAGCATTAAAGAAAGTAAAGTTTTTACCTCCTAAAAAAGGCACCCATTCCGGCATAGGGTAATCTTTGATGATTGGAAAATAGAACATATCCACTACTTTACCATAAAACCAAGGCGCATAGGGTTCGTCAGAGAATAATGTAGCTACTTCCATTGAACTTTCGTTAAAAATCCTACCGTAGAAAACGGAATCCAAGATATTACCGAAGGCACCTGCTAAGATAAGTGATACAGCAAAGATGAGCAGATTGGAAGCTTTTTCTTTTACTGATAACCATAACCAGTAACCGATACCTGTAACGGCTGCGATTCGGAATAAAGTCAAAGCGATTTTACCGTATGCACCTGGAATTTCGGCACCCCAAGCCATCCCTTCATTTTCCACAAACAAGATTTGAAACCAAGGAAGGATATCTTCACCATCATGCAAAACATAATGCGTTTTGATATAAATTTTAGAGATTTGGTCGATCAGTAAGACTATAAAAACGACAAGATAGGCTTTCTTTAAATTCATTATTTCATGTTTGAGTCACAAAAATAGCATATTTTAAATAAAAAACGCCCCAAAAAGGAGCGTTCAGTGATTTTTAGAAAAAGATTAACGTTGTAAGTTCTTTGCTTCGATACTCATCGTAGCGTGCGGAACCAGTTTCAATCTTTCTTTATTGATAAGTTTTCCTGTTACTTTACAAATTCCGTACGTTTTATTCTCGATGCGAATTAATGCATTCTTCAAATCGCGAATGAATTTCTCTTGACGGATAGCAAGTTGTGAGTTGGCCTCTTTTGACATGGTCTCGCTACCTTCTTCAAATGCTTTAAATGTGGGTGATGTATCATCTGTTCCGTTATTTAAATCATTAAGGTAAGCACTTTTGATTAGGTCCAAATCATTTTTAGCTTTTTCCAGTTTCTTTTGAATCAATTCTTTGAATTCTGCTAAATCAGCATCTGAATATCTTATTTGTTCTTCTACCATAATTCCTTACTTTGAAATTAATATTTTAGTTCTTAGTTCATCAAACTCAATTTCCGTACCATTTTCGATACTTTCTGTGAAAGCCAGTTCTTCAGTTAAGGTTTCCGATTTAATGTAGTCTAAGTTTGCTTCAACTGCTTGTTGAATATCCCCTTGTTTCAACATGGCTACTTTAATCTTGTCCGTTACTTCAAAACCGGATTCTTTACGGATATTTTGGATTCTGTTGACTAATTCCCTAGCGATACCTTCTTTTCTCAATTCATCGGAAATCGTTATATCCAATGCTACTGTTATACCGTTTGAATTAGCTACTAACCAACCTTCAATATCTTGTGAAGAAATTTCCACATCTTGAGTTGTTAAATTAACACTATTTCCTGAAATAACAATGGCAATCTCACCATTTCGCTCTATTTCTGCGATTTGTTCCTGAGAGAAACCTTGTATTTCTTTGGAAATCAGACCCATATCCTTTCCAAACTTTGGCCCTAAGGTTTTAAAATTTGGCTTAATCTGTTTCACTAACACCCCAGAAGCGTCGTCTAACAACTCTACTTCTTTGACATTTACTTCCGCTTTAATCAAGTCGGAAACTGCTTCGATTTCAGCACGTTGCACTTCGTCAAGTACCGGAATCATTACCTTTTGCAACGGTTGGCGTACTTTGATCATCTCTTTTTTACGAAGTGACAATACCAATGATGAAACCGTTTGCGCCTTCAACATTTTGCTTTCCAATGATTTATCAACAAAATTTTCAACATACTTTGGAAACTCAGCTAAGTGCACACTATCATATTTTTCGGCACCTGTTGCCTCATTCAAGTCTTTATACAAGCGATCCATAAAGAACGGAGCGATTGGTGCAGATAGTTTTGCCACCGTCAACAAGCACGTATACAGCGTTTGGTAGGCCGCAATTTTATCTGTTCCGTATTCGCCTTTCCAGAATCTTCTACGGCATAAACGCACGTACCAGTTACTCAGATTCTCCTGAACGAAATCAGAAATAGCACGAGCTGCCTTTGTTGGTTCATATTCCGCATAGGCTTCATCCACCAATTGGATTAACGTGTGTAATTCAGACAAGATCCAACGGTCAATTTCCGGTCTTTCCGTTAATGGAACTTCTGCTTCGTTGTATTTGAACCCGTCGATGTTGGCATATAACGCAAAGAACGAATAGGTATTATACAAGGTACCGAAGAATTTACGTCTTACTTCGGCAACTCCTTCGATATCGAACTTCAGGTTATCCCAAGGGTTCGCGTTAGCAATCATGTACCAGCGTGTGGCATCAGGACCATATTTTTCAAGTGTATCAAAAGGATCTACTGCATTCCCCAGACGTTTCGACATTTTCTGTCCGTCTTTGTCCAGCACCAATCCATTGGAAACAACATTTTTATACGCTACTTTATCAAAAACCAAGGTACCGATTGCGTGTAAGGTATAAAACCATCCACGGGTTTGATCTACCCCTTCCGCAATAAAATCGGCAGGGAACGATTGATTACCATCGATCAATTCTTTGTTTTCAAAAGGATAATGCCATTGAGCGTAAGGCATTGCACCCGAATCGAACCATACATCGATCAGATCCGTTTCACGCTTCATTGGTTTGCCCGAAGGTGATACCAATACGATATTATCCACTATATTTTTATGCAAGTCCACCAAATCATAGTTGGTTTCCTCCATATTTCCAATTACAAATCCTTTATATGGATTCTCTGTCATGAAACCGGCAGTGATCGCCTTTTCGATTTCATTGTACAATTCCTCTACCGAACCGATACAAACCGTTTCTGTACCTTCCTCGTTTCTCCACAAAGGCAATGGGATACCCCAGTAACGTGAGCGGGAAAGATTCCAGTCGTTTGCATTCTTCAGCCAGTTACCGAAACGTCCTTCACCGGTTGCTT
>DATEDY010000268.1:0-2603 GCA_035281405.1 Flavobacterium sp. | reverse complement strand
AGGCTGCCAAAAAAGCTTTTCAAAATCGACTATTTGATTATCAATCACTTCTACGCCTTCGCTCTCCAACAATTGTTGCATTAAACTTGTCCCATCAAAATGATGCTTCCCAGTAAGTACCCCATTACGATTGACCACTCGATGTGCAGGCACATCCTCCATGTTGTGCGAAGCATTCATAGCCCAACCAACCATCCGAGCAGAACGGGCAGCTCCCAAAGCTTTAGCAATGGCGCCATAAGAAGTCACGCGACCTTCGGGTATTTTACGTGCAATTTCATAAACTCTCTGGAAGAAATTATCGTTATCCAGATTCGATTTTACCATACTTCGAAGCGTTAAAAAGGATAATAGTATTTCAAGATATTATACAATGTAATCATCGAAATTATTCCGGTGACAGAACCAATGATCACATTCATGTTTTTCATAAGAAATTCAGTTTTGTTCTGTATCTTATTAAAAAAGGCGATATAAGTATAAAACACCAGAAACGAACCAAGCACAACACCTAAAACAAAACTGTAAACTGAAGTTGGTTCAAAAGTAAAGTAACCAAAAGAAGCTAAACTCACACTTACAAAAACATAATACGGAATTGGAAAAAAATTAATAGCAGAAACCAGCACTCCTAAAAAGAAGCGACTTTTTTTACTTTTGATTTTAATATCTTCTTTGATTTTAACTTTTGGCTTTTTGGCAATCCAAAAAAAATAAATAGTAACTATTGTAAAAATCCCAAAACCGATTTCGCGTAATAAGATAACCACTTCCTGATGTGCATCGATGTATCGGGCAAATATTAATGCCAAATACGTTTGAAAAAAAACAATCAGAACTGCTCCGGAAGTAAAAATCATAGCCCTGTTCTTACCATCCTGCAAACTGATTTTAGCTGCTGTCATATTGATTAATCCGGGAGGAAGAATTCCAACTACCGAGACAACAAAGCCAAAAAGAAGTGGCAAGATGTAAGCCATAAATGCTATTTTATTTTAAATCTAATATACGTAATTGCCTTGTTAATTTCCAAATATTGTTTTTCGTAAAATGTTTGGATGGTAGTCACTTCTTCCGGAGCGCCTTCATTTTTGTATACATTATGGTTTGCATACAATACTTCGTGACCTTCTCCGTGCAGTAAACCTAAAGTGTAACCGTGCATGAATTCTGAATCAGTTTTAAGATTCATTACACCATCCGGTTTCAAGATTTTTTTGTACAACTGAAGAAATTCAGAATTGGTCATACGATGCTTCGTGCGTTTGTATTTGATTTGAGGATCAGGAAATGTAATCCAGATTTCGCTCACTTCATTCTCTTCAAAGATACAATCAATCAATTCAATTTGTGTACGCACAAAAGCGGTGTTATTCATTCCACTTTCGACCGCAGTTTTTGCACCACGCCAAAATCGAGCTCCTTTTACATCAATTCCGATATAATTTACATTTGGATTTTTCTCAGCAAGGCCAATCGTATATTCTCCTTTTCCACAACCCAACTCCAATATGATTGGATTATCATTTTTAAAAAAATCGCTATTCCATTTTCCTTTTAAAGCAAAACTGTTTGACACCACTTCTTCTCTTGTTGGCTGAAATACATTTGTAAATGTTTCGTTCTCTTTAAATCTCTTTAATTTATTCTTACTTCCCACTGCGATAAAATTTTGGCAAAAGTAGGCATTTATATTGTTTTTGGAAATGAAAGTTATTCGTGCACACAAAATTAAATTTGACAACCTTTTTATAACATCACAATAACATTATTACAACATATCTTGAGTTAATTTGACATAAAAAACATTGAAAAAGAGAAAAGTAGAAGTCGTAGTTGTTTCAGATGTTCACTTAGGCACCTATGGCTGTCATGCGAAAGAATTGTTAGACTACTTGTCGTCTATTAAACCAAAAATTTTGATTTTGAATGGTGACATTATTGACATTTGGCAATTTCGAAAATCCTATTTTCCACCAACCCATCTGAAGGTTTTAAAAAAAATCATCGCATTGAGTTCTAAAGGCACCAAAGTTTATTACCTCACTGGTAATCACGATGAGTTGCTTAGAAAATTCACAGATATTCACTTAGGGAATTTCAGTTTACTCAACAAGCTTACTTTAGATTTAGACGGAAAGAAAGCCTGGATTTTCCATGGAGATGTATTTGACGCTTCCATTACACACACAAAATGGTTAGCAAAATTAGGCGGCTGGGGTTACGATTTTTTAATTCTGATAAATCGAGCAATAAATTGGGGTTTAATAAAAATGAACAAAGAACCCTATTCCCTATCTAAAAAAATCAAGTCAAGTGTAAAATCTGCGGTTAAGTTTATTTCCGATTTTGAAAATGTTTGCGTTGAATTAGCCATTGAAAAAAAATTCGATTATGTAATTTGCGGACACATACACGAACCTAAAATAGAACCTAAGCAAAATCAAAACGGTTCAACAACTTATCTCAATTCGGGAGATTGGGTTGAAAACTTAACTGCTTTAGAATACAACAAGAAAAAATGGCGATTGTACGACCATAAAATTGAAAACGTTACTTTTGAACCGTATGAAGAAACTTTCGAATACGAGCATCATTTAGTA
>DATEDY010000267.1:0-20172 GCA_035281405.1 Flavobacterium sp. | reverse complement strand
TTCTATATTATGGGTAAAATCTTCAGAGTAACGAGAACGGTTTTCGAAAAATTGAGCTATCTCCGATTGTCTTATCACCTTTTTTATACCGGAGTCATTTAAAATCCGGGAAACACGTTCTTCCGGATAATCCATCCCAAGGGGGACATAACAACCTCCTATTTTTAAAGTTGATACTATTGCAATTACCATAGCTGAACTCCGGTCAAGCTGTAAACCAACCAATTCTCCAGAAGACACCCCTTGTTCGTCTTTCAGATAGTGACAAAATTGATTTACCAAAATTCCCAATTCTTTATAACTATAGCGTTCTTCGTTGTATACCAATGCGATACTGCTACTATTTGAAGTGATTTGGTCTTCTATTAAATCTACTACCGTTACTTTTGAATCAAAAGATACTTCCGTTGAATTGAACTGCATAACCTCATCAAAAACCATGGATTTATCAGCAACAGGAACATCTGTCAAATTCAAATCAAGATTATCTAAAACGGTATTTAACACAAATTGAAAACCATGAAGCAATTGTTCTATAGTTTCTCGCTGATAGATATCAGTATTGTATTCAAATTGGATAGCCAATGTATTCCCCTCTTCATAATGATTGATTTCAAAATCAAACTTGGAATACGATTTTCCTATATCTATTATTTGACCTAATTGCCCACTCAAATCTACCGCAACATCAGTCGAATTTTGAAGCGCTACCATTACATCAAAAATTGGATTTCTTGAAAAATCTTTTTCCAGTTTAATATCATCCAACAACGCGTCGAAAGGATAGTTTTGGTGATTGATGGCTTCGAGTGTATTTTTTACAACCGATTTGTAAAAATCCACAAAATTTCCTTCTGGATTTATGGTGTTCTTTAAGACAATTGTGTTCACATAGAATCCAATCTGGCTTTCCAAATCAGTATGAAATCTTCCGGCGTACGGAGTCCCTATTATACATTCATTATTTCCTGTATATTTATAAAAAATGAGATTCCAGATTGCTAAAATTGTATTAAACAAACTTCCTGAATATTGGCTGCTGAAGTCTTTTAACTTCTTAAACTCATTTTCCTGCAAATAATACTTTAATCTATAACCCGAAAAAGTTTTCTCCACAGGTCTCGTGTAAGCGCTTGGAAAATGGAAACCGGAAATAGGGTTTTTTAATATATTTGACCAATATGCTTTGGATTCTTCTCCTTTTTTGGAATGCAGTAAGTTCTGTTGCCAAGCTGCATAATCCTTGTACTGTATTGCTAAAGGAGTTATTTTTTCACCTGAATTATTCTTGAGTACGTTGTAATGACGAATCACATCTGTTGATAAAACCTCCATTGACCATCCATCACTTATGATATGGTGCATGTTACAATAAAATACTGTTTCGGTAGGACTGATTATAAAGAACATAGCTCTTAAAAGTGGGCCTTTTTCTAAATCAAAATTTTTGCCCGAATCTTCAAGTATTGCATTATCAGCCAAAGATTTTGCATCCGGAAACTGGGAATAATCAACTACTTCTGCTTCAAAAGAAAATTCAGAAGCCGGAATAATCCATTGTCTTATTTGACCGTTTTCGTTTGATTTGAAAACCGTTCTTAAGATTTCATGTCTTTCAATTACACAATCAATGGCTTTTTTAAGTACTGGTACTTCGTAACTGCTGTCCAGTACAATATGGAAAGGCATATTATATGCCAGTGAAGCTTCTTGAAACTGACTCAAAATCCATAACCTCATTTGAGATGACGATAGCTCATAACTTTCTGACACATCAGCATTCGGTATGCTCTGAAAAACATCTTGTTTTTGTACCTTTTTAAGGTAATCTACCAACAATTGTTTATTTTCTTTTAACAAATCAAGTATGTTATCAGCAATTTCATCCTGCTCAAAACTAATTTCCAAATCTTCACCATCTAAGGAAAGAAAAACAGAATTCTCCTCTAGTATGTTCAGTATTTTTAATATATCCATCAGATTTTAATTTTTTTGGCTTGAGAATGGTTATTGATAATATTTTTAAACTTGTTAGTAACTTCAATTTTAGCACTTACCTCCTCTATTGTCTGAGATTCGTATAGTTCTGGCAATGACAATTCGAAATCAAACTCTTTATTAATAGTATTTACAATTGACATTGCCTTAAGAGAATCACCACCCAACTCCAAAAAATTATCTTTAATTCCTATTAATTTATTCCCAAAAAAGGTTTTCCAAATTGTTACTAATCTTTCTTGAATATCATTTTCTGGTTCAACATATTCAGTACTTAATTGAGGCCTAAAAGCGTCATTAGATAAAAAATCAATTTCTTGAGTTACTGAAGGAGACTTGAAAATGTCATTATTCTCTTGAAAAAGAGAGATAATATCTCCTTTATCAATGCTGTCAGAACTTCCTAATTTATTATTTAATAATTCTAAAGTATTTATTCTTGCTGGAAGGCTGGCTTCATCAAATACATAGCCGGGAACAGGAATTTTAGACCACGATGTATCGTATAAATTCTCCATTTTTATAGTATGTCCGAAACTCCATAAAACTCCTAGATTATTTAACCATTGTTCATAATCATTTATGTTTTCCCTTTTGTTTCTGAGCATTGAAATAGATAATGTTTCTTTGTCTGAGATATCATTTAAGAAATTTGAAAGTGCTTTTCCTGGTCCAACTTCAATAAAAACAGCATCTGGCCATGTTTTCAGTACCTGATTAATTCCTTTCTCAAATAAAACAGCATTTCGAAGATGTTTTACCCAATATTCGGATGTAACAACTTCATTTACATCCCACATATTTCCTGTCAAATTCGAAACTATCGAAATCTTAGGTGCTGAGAAATTGATTTTTATTAATTCTTTTCGGAAATCCTCTAAAATATCATCCATCATAAAGGAATGGAATGCATGAGAGGTCTTCAGAATTGCAAAACTGATATTACCAGCTTCCAATTGAGATACAATATTCGACTTACTCACTTCGTCACATGCAATAACACATGATTTAGTGCTATTTATGGCTGCTATGGAGAATTCACCTGAAATTACTGTCTGTATATTTTCCGGAGTTTCTAAAACTGCTATCATAGCTCCAGGTTTTACACTACTCATTAATTGAGCTCTTTTATATACGATCTTTACAGCATCTTCAAAAGTTATAACATCTGCAAGGCATGCAGCAACGTATTCTCCGAGACTGTGACCAATCATACAATTTGGCGAAATACCGAAACTCATGATTGTTTTAGCCAATGCATACTCAATAAGAAATAAAACTGGTTGTGTGTATAAAGTGTTATTGATACTATCCTGGTCTATACTATTATCCTCACTATAACCTAAAATAGATTTAAAGTCGGTTTTTGAAATCGTTGCCAAAATTTCAAATCCTTGATCCATTATTTCTTTAAACATAGCAAGGTTATGATATAGATCCTTACCCATTTCAAAATATTGGGATCCTTGCCCTGGGAATAAAAAGACCACATTTTTAGACATTTTGCCCAACGTAGCTTTTTTATGTAGTTGTAATTTTGGTACTACATTTTTTTTATTATGAAATACAATATAATCTCTGTAAGGATATGTTTTAGAAGATTTATTGTTAACAGAATAACTGATTTGTTGAATAGTATTATCTTCTGATTTATCAATAAAATCAACCAAAGATTCTTTGTGTAATCTTAATGACTTTTCAGTTTTAGCTGATAAGAAACAAATATTAATTGGATTACTGTTATTTTCAACAGGATTAGAATGTTCCTCTAATATTGCATGACTATTAGTACCTCCAATTCCAAAACTACTGACGCCGGCTCTAAAAATATCCTTTTGTTCCCAATTCAAAAGTTTGGTATTTACATAAAATGGTCCTTTATCGAAGTTTATTTCTGGATTTGGTGTGTCAAAATTTATTGATGGTGGTATTTGTTTTTTATTTAAAATCAAACAGGTTTTAATAAATCCAGCTATTCCAGCAGCAGCATCTAAGTGCCCCATATTTGATTTAATTGTTCCAATTGCACATCTTCTGTTTTTATCAAATTCAAAAGCTTCATTCAATGCCTCCAATTCGATAGGATCTCCAATTCGCGTTCCTGTTCCGTGTGCCTCAATATAATGAATTTCATCTGCTTTCAATCCAGCAATTCGAAGCGCTGTTTTAATACATTCTGCCTGACCAGCTACACTAGGTGCAGTATATCCAACTTTTCTTTTCCCATCATTATTTACAAATGTAGATTTTACAACTGCATATATATAGTCTTTATCTCTTACAGCATCTTCATATCGCTTTAAGACAACTACACCAGCTCCTTCTCCCCAAACTGTACCACTTGCCTTTTCATCAAAAGCTCTACAATGACCGTCTTTTGAAGCAATCATTCCCCCTTCATATAAATATCCTTTAGAATCTACGGACCTAATACCCACTCCTCCGGCTACAGCCAATTCACATTCTTTTAAAAGCAATGCCCTGCAAGCCATATGAACGGTAGCGAGCGAACTGGAACAAGCAGTATCTACGTATAAACTAGGCCCTTTTAATCCTAACTTATAGGATATTAATGTGCTGATAAACTCTTTGTTGGCATATTTTTCTGTTAAAAATTTTGATGCTTTTCCTCCTGGATACAACATTTCAAATATTCTCCAATTTAGATTATCCGAAGCCGATAAATATAAGCCTGTTATTTGATTTCCCCCATCAATATAACCCGCATCATCTAATGCCCGATATACTTGTTGGTGCATAAGTCTGACTTGCGGATCCATGTATTTTGCCTCTTCCTCAGTATATCCGAAAAAATTGTAATCAAATTTATCCTCGTTATCAATACTTGAAATTACCGGGACATAATTTGGATTACTTGAAAGAATTTCATCTTGTTGTTCTTTATCTAAAAACTCTATTAATTCTTTTCCGGTTATTAAATTATTCCATAATTCAGCTATATCAGTTGATTTTGGAAATACTCCTGACATTCCGATTACAGCAATATCTTTTTTTCTATTATCAGCCATTATTTGTTTTATTAAAATAAATCAACCATTGAATCCATTTCTTCAGACACATTTTCGTGAAACGTTTCTGATTTCTCTTCTTTTTTATCAAGCAAATTTTCAACCAACATTTTCACATTAGGAAACTGAAATAAATCCAGTACTTTTAATTCAATATCTAAATCATTCTGAATTATTTTTGCCACTTTCACAATTGAAAGCGAGTTTAATCCGATTTCAAAAAAGTTATCCAACACTCCGACTTTTCCTTGATTTACAGGTGTCATTTCGTTTATAATTGCTAAAATTTGTTCTTCCAGATTGTTTATTGGTGCAACATAAGTTTTCAAAACAACATCGTTCTCAGTAACTTCTGGTAATGCTTTCCTATCTACTTTTCCATTGGAAGTCAATGGCAACTCATCTAAATAAACAAAATAGCTTGGAATCATATAGTCTGGCAATTTACCTTGTAAAAAACTACGCAGCTCTGATTTATCAACATCTGAAGTCGATACCAAATAAACTACCAATACTTTTTCTTGGCCGCACTCTTTTATTGCAACAACTACTTGTTTTAAATCTTCTGAGTATTGTAAAATAGTATTCTCTATTTCGCCCAATTCAATTCTAAATCCGCGAATTTTTACTTGATGGTCATTTCTTCCTAAAAATTCTATATTCCCATCAGCTAACCATCGCCCTAAATCGCCAGTATCATACATTTTTGTGTTGGGAATAAACGGATTTGAAACAAATTTCTCTTCTGTAAGTTCCGGTCTATTCAAATATCCTCTGGAAACACCTGTTCCTGATACATATATTGTTCCTGTAATTCCAATTCCTACAGCCTGTAGATTAGCATCTAAAATATAAACCTGCGAATTAATGACAGGTGAACCAATAACACTTTCTCTTGTTTTAGAATCAACGTCAATTTTCCAACTTGTGGAATCAATCGTATTTTCTGTCGGACCATAGGTGTTATAAAAATTAGCTTTTGTATTTGCGTTTCTAATATGATGAATGTTTAACACATCGCCTCCAGAAACAATATGCTTTAAGCTTTTAAGGTTACATAACTGTTCATTATATGTTGAATTCGATAACATCTCGTTTAGTAAGGCTGGAGGCATATTAACCTTTGTTACATTGTTACTGTCGATGTATTTAATTAAGTTTTCGTATAAATCACCATAAAAATCTTTATTGACAATGACAATTTTACCACCAGCAAATAAAGGAATGAAGTATTCTTCAATAGATCCGTCAAAACAATAAGATCTATAAAAAAGTGAGCTGTCCGCTTCTGATAAGTTATAAGATATAAGATAGTATATAATTCTTGATACTAAATTTTGATGTTCAACCATTACGCCTTTCGGGTTCCCGGTTGTACCTGAAGTATAGATAATATATGCTAAATCATTTGGTGTATTTATTGATGGAATATTTAATCCAGAATAATCCTGCTGATTTTCATAAAACGATGCTAACACTTTTTCGTCTATTACAACTTTAGAATTGCTATCGTTTTCTATATATTCAATTCTTTCAATCGGATATGTAACATCAATCGGAACATAGGCTGCTCCTGATTTCAGAATTCCTAAAATGACTACAATCATTTTATCACTGCGGTCCAATTTTATACCTATTAAATCGTCGGGATTAATTTTATATTTGTCTCTTAAAAATTGTGCCAGTTGATTTGCTTGTTCATTAAGCTCTTTGTATGTCAATTCTTTATTATCAAAAACAACTGCAATATTATTAGGCGTTTTAGTTACCTGTTCTTCAAATAAATCTATTATCGTTTTGTCTTTAGGATAATCAACATTATTATTATTGAAGTCAAATACTACTTGTTGCTTTTCTGCATCTGTCAAGTAATCTATTTTCTGAATAAGCGTTTCAGGTTCTTGAAAAGATTTTGTGGAAAAGTTATCAAAATGAGGAAACATTCGCTCTATTAATGATGAATCATAAATATCAGTATTGTATTCAATATTTAATTCTAGGCGATTGTTATTTTCCGAAAAACTAAAAGTAACATCAAATTGAGAAGTTTTTTGCTCAAGATTATACTTTTCAAAAGAAATATTGTTAGCATCCTCTTTTTTATTTCCTAAATTAAGCAAAGATTGGTTTTGATAAACCACCATAACATCAAATAAAACAGAACGTTTTATATCTCTTTTTAAATTGAGTTTTTCCACCAATTCATCAAACGAATACATTTGGTGTTCATAAGCTTCTATTAAATTATTTTTTTCAATTTGCAAAAGATCAGCAAAGGTGACTTTTTCATTAATCTGGGTTCTTATCGCCAAAGTATTAACATATAATCCAATCTGACTTTCCAAATCAGGATGCTCTCTACCTGCTATTGGAGTCCCTACTATAATATCATCTTGACCAGAATAACGATACAATAAAGATTTTACAACTGTCATCAAAGTTGTAAATAAAGTAACTTTATTCTCTTCTGAGAACGACTTTATTTTAGTAGTAAATTCCTCTGAAAATGTATGAGATAAATGATTACCATTAAAAGTTTGAATAGGTGGTCTTTGTTTGAAACTAGGCAAATTAAGTAAGGGTAAATTTCCAGTAAATTTTTCTAGCCAATATTTCTCCGATTCTTGGTATTTTTCCTTTTGCATTTCTCCTTCCAGCCATAATGCATAATCTTTGTATTGAATGCCTAAATTTGGAATAGTGTTTTCATTACCAATAGACAAATTATTATAATGCTGAACAATTTCAGAGACTAGTATTTCCATAGACCATCCATCACAGATAATATGATGCATGCTAAGTAAAAAAACATACTCGTTTTCGGCTATTTTAATTAATGATGCGCGAAGAAGAGGTGCCTTTTCTAGATCAAATGCTTCTTCGTTTATAAGAGTAAGATAACTTTCTATCTTTTCATTGTAATCTGAATATCCAGAAAAGTCTTTTTGATCAATACTAAATACAACCTCACTTGCTGGCAGAATAATTTGTCTTACTTCTTTTGTATTTATCTCAAATTTGAACTGTGTTCTTAGAATTTCATGACGTTCAATAAGATCTATAAATGATTTTTCAAAATGGGGCAAATGCAACTCTCCATTTAATTTTGTAACAAAAGACATGTTGTATGCTTGCGAACCACCTTCAAATTGACTCAATAACCAAAATCTTTTTTGAGAAGGTGTCAAAGGATAACTATCCATTTCGACAGTCTTACTAATAGCCTGATACTTTTCGAATTTTGATTTTTTTAGAATTATATCTTTGAGTTCTTCTTTATTTTTTTTGAGTAAATCTAAAAGTTCATCATCAATACCAGAATCTGGCAACTTACATAAAAGTTTACCTTCTCTAACAGAAAGCTTTACATTATTTTTAAGTAATTCCTCTAATACTATTTCTATACTCATAATTCAATATAATTTTTATCATCATAATCCATTTCAATAGATTCAACTAGCTCATTAATTTTTATTTTTGATTCAATTAAAACTGCCAATTCTTTTATCGATACACACTCTGACAATTCCCTGAATACCAATGTAATTTCAAATTCATCAGATAATTGGGTAAGTAATTTTGTGGCTAATAACGAGTTTCCTCCCACTTCAAAGTAGTTGTCCAGTATTCCTACAGGTTGATACCCCAAAATACTGCCCCAATGCTCTGCAATAATTTTCTCTGTAGTTGTGGTAGGTTCAACAAAAACATTGCTAACGTTTCTCTTCTCGTTGAAGTTTATCAGATCTGGTACGTTTTTTTCACTCTCAAGTACGATTTCATCATACATGGCTTCAACAGTACCATTGATACTGTTTTCTGATGGGAAGAGCTTTTTAACGTTATTTAAATATTCGGTATGTAAAAGGTTTAATTCACTTAATACTTCATCAGAAATTGAATTTGTATGACCAAGTTCAATCTCGATTGTACTTCTAAGTCTTTCTCTTTGATATTTATCATCCGTATAATGATACGATTTAGTTATTTCCGAGAAATTATCATAATTGATATTCACTTTCGGTTTCCAAAATCTGTTTTTAGAAAAGACATAACCCGGCATTGGGACTCTCTTTCCTTCATGAATTTCCGGTAAATCGAACACTAATCCTTTTGTAAAAAGAATTGCTTTCCCTGCATAAAAATTATACTCGGAATTATTGTTATTTGATGTTTTAGGAAGAAGATTAACCGCATTGATGCTATTCTTGAAAATAGTTTTAATAAAAGACGATAAACCATTTCCAGGACCAACTTCAATGAACACAGGGTTCGAAAAATACTCCGCTGCAATTTTTGCGGCTTGTACAAACTTAACCGGGTTAATAATCTGGTCCAGCCAATACTCTTTTGAACAAAAATCTTTTGATTCCACCTGATTACCTGTAAACGTTGAAAAAATAACAGCATCAAAGTCTTTAAATTCAACTTGAGATAGAATCGTCTCAAACTCAACCAATGCATTATGCATCATTTGTGTGTGGTAGGCGTGCGAAACTTTTAATTTTCTGTATCCGATGCTGTTTTGTTCCAATAACACCGATTGTCTGTTAATAGCTTCTTTTGGACCTCCAATTACAATGCTTTCTTCTGTATTAAATACACAAATTGCAATTGAGCCCAATAACATAGACTTCAGATTTTCTTCAGTTGACTGTACCAAAAGCATTGCACCTTCCTCCATTGATCCCATCAGTCTTCCACGATGGTAAACTAATTTTAATGCATCATCCAAGGAAATACATTCGGCTATGCAAGCTGCTACATATTCGCCTAAACTGTGACCAATGATGGCATTTGGTTTAATACCGGCTCTCATTAATTCTTTAGCAAGACAATACTCAACAATAAATAGTGCAACTTGTGTATTTTCGGTTTGGTCTAACAAATCACTTTTTTCTGAAAAAATGATTTCTTTAAAATTGGTCTGACATAACGATTTCAGGTACTCAAAACAGTAATCCATGTCATTTTTGAAGGCTGCATTATTTTGGTATAATTCCGAAGCCATACCCGTAAATTGACTCCCTTGTCCCGGAAACATAAAAACGCTTTGCGATGTTTGACTATAGCCTTCGTAACAACCATCATTTTGTGAATCGCTTAATTGAGCTTTCAGTTCCTCTTTGTCCTTGCAAACAGTGCTAAATTTGTGAGGCATTACTTTTCGTCCATATAGACTTGTAAACTCTAAATCAGAAAGATTCACATTAGGGTTTTCATTAATATATTCCGTAAGTTTTTCTTTTTGTAACTGAAGGTTTTCTTTATTTAAAGATGATAAAGCCACTACATAATGACGTTCAGCAGTTTCATTTTCAACAATCACTGGAGGTTGTTCAATTATCAAATGGACATTTGTACCACCAACACCCAAAGAGGTTACACCAGCTCTGCGGAGTTCAAAATGTTCTGGCCACGCAGTATTTTCTTGGCTCACATAAAAAGGTGAAGTATTCAGATTTAATGCTGGATTTGCTTCCGAAAAATTAAGACTTGGCACCAAAACACCTTTATTAACACATAAAGTAGCCTTTATAATTGAAGCGATTCCCGCAGCTGCATCCAAATGCCCGATATTACTTTTTACAGAACCGATTGCGCAATATTGTTTTTCATTAGTAAACTCACGGAATGCTTCAGTCAGCGCCGAAACTTCGATTGGATCACCGATGTAAGTGCCTGTACCATGCGCTTCAATCATACCAATGGTCTCCGGATTGATATCTGCAATAGACAAAGCCTCCAACACTACATCACGTTGAAAATCAACACTTGGCGTTGTATAACCTTGTTTATTTGCTCCGTCATTATTTACAGCACTTCCTTTGATCAAGGCATAAATGTGATCATTATCCCTAACAGCGTCTGTGGCTCTTTTCAATAGAATTGATCCTACCCCATCACCGCTGATTGTTCCGCTTGCCTTACTGTCAAAAGGACGGCAGACCCCATCTTTTGAATAGATAGATTCCGGCATATGTATATAGCCGATCTTCTCATCTGAATCAAAAGAAACGCCTCCGGCCAAAGCCATATCACATTCATAGCTCAACAAACTTTGACACGCTAAATGAACAGCAAGTAATGAAGTAGAACAGGCCGTTTGCACACTAAATGCTGGACCTGTCAAGTTTAACTTATATGAAATCCAAGTGGCCAAAAAGTCCTTTTCGTTTAAAATCCTGTAAAGCAATAAATCGGCTTGTTCGTTAAGAGTACTTGACTTCAAAACACTCATCAGATAGGAATTTGTGGACATCCCACAAAAATTACCAACCGGTACATCCAATCGGTTTACATCATAACCAGCATCCTCAATTGCATGCCAGCTTGTTTGCAGCAATAATCTGATTTGCGGATCCATGATGGTAGCTTCGCTATTAGCCAAACCAAAAAAATCGGCATCAAAATACTTGGCATCAGCAAGCTTCGAGCTTGCATTAACAAAACGCTTATGGTTTAGAATTTCTTTGGAAACACCTGAAGCAATAATTTCTTCTTCAGATGCTTTGTTGATGCTGTTCACACCATCAATCAGATTTTGCCAATATTCTTGTATATTTTTAGCATCGGGAAAGCGTCCTGCCATTCCTATGATTGCTATATCATTTTCGTTAACTTGTTTCATCTTTTCCAACGTGGTATCAATTAAGTTCTGTTTGCTCTTGCGTTTCTTCTGGCCATACCTTTGTTGACGGCTTTTTTCATGGCATCATCATTACTAGTGACAGTGTTTTGGTTGATTGCATTTTGAATCAATTTTGCCTGTTGGGCAATGGTAGGATTACGGAAGAGTTCTATCAATGAAAAGACAGTATTGAATTCTGCCTGCATTTTTTCATGCAGTAAAACAATTTCTATAGAATTACCACCCGCTTCGAAAATACTTACATGATAAGGGATATTTTCTCTCTTTAAAACTTCACACCAAAGACGGTAAATATCTAATTCTAATTTGCTGTTAAGCGTGGCAACCACATTTTCACTTGATTTTTGAGGCTGAATTTCCTTTAACTTGACCATGTTTACTTTTCCATTTTCCATTAAAGGAATAGAAGGAACCATGACAATGTCTTTAGGATTCATATAATCCGGAAGCATTTTTTTCAGATAATCCCTAATCGATTTTTCATCTGCTTGTGCTCCGAAATTTTGTACCGCTTCCCCATTACCTTTAGCATTGAAATTAGGAAGTGTTGCATAAAGCATATATGTGTTATCATCGTTTTCTGTCGTGGCATCACTCATCAACAACTCATCAACTTTCACATCATAACCTTTCTCATTGAGTAATTTTACGATGCTGTTTAAATTATTATCACCATCAACTTCAACCGCCAACTGATGAATCATCGGCCAATGCTCAGGTCGGATACCATCCAATACAAGACATTCACTCTTCTCAGCATCTACTTTCAATAAATCAATTGATTGAATATTCAATTCGTCAATAACATCAGAAACCGTAGTCAACTGACATTCAACCTCTTCAGTTTGATATAACGATTCAATGTATTCTTTGTATTCTTCTGATAATCCTTTTGATCCATCGAATGAGTTATAGAAAGATTTTACGATTTCGTTTTCATCACCAGATAATTTTACATCATCTGATCCTGTTTCTTTATTGTTCTCAATATATTTACCAACAGCGTCAACGATAGTGTCTTTATCGGCAAACCTTCCCGACAAACCTGACATTTCAGGGTAATAATTGAATACTACACTTTCTTTTTTATTTGAAACCCCATAATTCAAAATGCGGCCTTTGATTTGACGGTGCTCAAAATTTTGTTTTAAAGCAGAAAAAATCTGGGGAATAGGTTCGAAGGCAATAACCGATGCGCTTGGTTGTCTTTGGTTTACATCGATACAAAATCCTCCAACGTTTGAACCTACGTCTAAGACCAAACCATTTTCAGGGATTGAAATACCGTGTTTAAAATAGATTCCGTCTTCAAATATTTCATCGTATAACATAGCCAACTGACGATTGGACTGATGATATATCAAACTGCCATCAGCAAAGTAGAATGGTTTGGCTTGTTTTTCTGCCGGAAGCTCTTTATAATCTCCATATACAATATTTTCTTTAACAACATAAGCCGATAAATGGGTAACATTGTTTTCTGTTATCGGAACAACTTTACAATCTTTAACTCCTGATAATTTAGAAACTACACTTTCGATATCTCCGGTTTCAATACGGTATCCGTTTATTTTAACCTGATTGTCTTTTCGGCCAATATACTCGAAGGTACCATTGGCTTTCAGTTTCATTAAATCACCAGTTTTATAGAATCTGGTTTTTCCAAAATAAGGGTTATCGATTTCTTTGAAACTCTTTTCTGTAAGTTCCGCATTATTATAATATCCTTTTGCAACTCCAGCACCTCCGATATAAAGTTCCCCAACCACTCCAACAGGAACCTGCTGTTCAAACTCGTTTAAGAGTAACAAATCCGTATTGTATATTGGTTGACCAATTTTAAAATCATTGCTGTTAATTTCTCTCCATGCAGACCAAACTGTTGTTTCTGTTGGTCCATACATGTTATACAGCTTGCAATTAGTGAGCGTGCTTAAACTGATAATTAAATCGGTATTTAAAGGTTCGCCACCAATAAGCCAATGCTTGACAGATGATAATTCCTTTGTTTTAACCTGATTATACAAATCTATCGTAAGCTTGGATTGTGATGGCGTCATCTGAATATGAGTCACCTGATGTTCATCAATAAGATCTAACTCTGATTTTTGATTATCAACATCAAATAATTTCGCTAATTCAACCTGTGCCTGATACAGTGCTTTAGCTTCAGTAATTTTTTCCAGTCCGGCTACTACTTTTTCGTTTTCAACACCAAAATCAACTAAGCAAGCTACTTCTGTAACACCAATATTTTGGATGTCAAAGAGCATTTTCTGGCAAGATTCCGGTGATCCGATTAACGTATTATTCTTACTGAATTTTTTATAGGCAAGATCAATTATTTCATCCGTTTGAGTGTTCAAATCCAATCCCATTTCTTTCGCCAATGGTTCCATTAGTTTAATTGACGATTTTAAGTATGATTTGAACGGTTTTTCACTGATATTCAATGCTGTTTGTTCAGATGCATCGATATAGGTATGAATCATCAAGGTAACTTTTTTATCTTCGATGCTGAAACCGTTATCTTTTAGAGCCTGATGATACGTTTTAATATTTTCGGCTAACTGCTCCATAGATTGACCCAAAATGTGGGTAAGAACATTTGCTCCGATTTCACCTGCATATTTGAAGGTTTCTGGATTTCCGGCAGCCGTTACCCAAATTGGCAATTCCTGTTGTATTGGAGTAGGTCTGACCTTTACTGAAAAATCTTTATCTACACCATTTTTACGTACAATAGAATCTCCTTTCCAAAGTTTTTTAAGCTCTGTGATTCTTTCCCGCATTTCTCTATGACGATTGTTGTAATCTGAATTTGCGAAAACAAAATCATCGGGATGCCATCCTGAAGCAATACTAAGACCAACACGACCGTTACTAAGATTGTCAACGATTGACCATTCTTCGGCAACACGGATTGGATCCTGCAACGGAAGTACCACACTACCCGACCTGATGCTTATATTTTTGGTAAGAACTGCTAAAGCGGCACTTAAAACTGATGGACTTGGAAATGCTCCGCCAAACTCACCAAAGTGGCGCTCGGGTGTCCAAATCGCGGTAAAATCATTCTGATCAACGAATTTAGCCGTGTCTAATAATAAATCATATTTGTTTTCTTCCTTATGATCAGCCCCAAAAAACATAACACTAAAATCGATGTTTTTTGCAGGTACTAAACGCTCATGTGATACTAATTTAAAAGGATTTGATTGTTGTAAAACAATAGAATGTCCTCTGGAAATAGTCCAGATAAGTTCTAAAACAGAAATATCAAAATTCATACTGGTTTGTGCCAGCCATTTTTGGGTATCTTCATTTCCGTAAGAAGCATCTAAACTGTACAGTAAATTATTTAAATTTCCTTGGCTTACCTCAATTCCTTTAGGTTTTCCGGTAGTACCGGAAGTAAAGATGATATAAGCAGTGTCATCATCCGAATAATCTACAGATACCAATTGATTGGAAGACTCGCAATCAAGACTGTCTACATAAGTAAAACTTATTTGTGTTAATTTACTCAAGTATAGTTCTTTCAGCGCCTTCAAAGTCACAATACTCTTAGGTTCTGCATCCTCTATTATCTGTTTTATTCTTTCAGAAGAATAAGCAGGATCAAGAGGTATGTAACAAGCTCCTAATTTGAAACACGCAAAAATTGTAGCGACCATTTCTACATTACGCACTAAACAAATTCCAACTTTATCTCCTTTTTGTACACCTTGGTTTGATAATAAATTAGCAATTGCTTCTACCTTTTCACCTACTTGTTGGTAGCTATACTTAATATCATTACAAATAACAGCTGTTTTGTCTGGAGTATTTTTTACCTGATATTCAAATAAATTAATTGCATTTTCTTTATTACTGAAATCTAATACTTCACCTTTAAGATTTTTATATATTTCGTTGGCCTCATTATCACCAATCATATTTACTTTAAAAACATTCACATCCGGATTGGCCAGTAATGAAGTAAGAAGCGTGTTGAAATGATCAGCCATTCCAATAATCGTCTGGTCTTCAAAAAGGTCAGTATTATATTCCCATGAAAGATTCAATCCATCGGTTGTTTCAGTAACATTTAGAGTTAAATCGTATTTAGCACTATTGGTACTTTTAAAATTAACAGACTCCATAGTTAAGTCTGATAAAGAAAGTGAGCCGTTCTCATTATTATGAAGTGCAAATAAGACCTGGAACAAAGGGTTATGACTCAGATTTCTTTTAACTCCCAATTCCTGAACCAATTTTTCAAACGGCATTTGTTGGAATTCATAGGCTTTCTCCAACATTTCTTTACTTTGTCTAATCAATTCACGGAAGCTTGGTTTTTGGGATAAATCACTTCTCAAAACGAGAAGATTCATAAAGAACCCCACTAAATCGGCTGTTTCTGCTTTTTCACGATTAGCAATCGGACTACCGACAACAATATCATTCTCATTACTGTAGCGCGCCAATAAGCTACTGAAAGCTGCATGCAGTCCCATGAATAATGTTGCAACCTCAGTTTGGCATAGATCATATAATCCTTTCAGTATATTTTTATCAATTGTTGAGCTGTAAACATTCCCATTAAAACTTTGCGACAGAGGTCTTACCTTATCCAATGGCAACCCGTGAACCACAGGCAGATTAGCCAATTGCTTTTTCCAATAAGCCGCTTGATCCTCCAAAACTTCTCCTTTGAACCATTGTCTCTGCCAATAGGCGTAATCAGAATACTGAATACTCAACTCCGGTAACGGATTATTCTCTTCCTTACTATAACTGTTATAAAGAACGTTAAACTCTTTAACCAAAATCCCCATAGACCAACCATCTGAAGCGATATGGTGCATAGTCACGATCAGAATATGTTCCTCTTTACTGATCATGAGTAATCGAATACTCAATAGTAAATCTTTAGACAGATCAAATATTTTAAATGTCTCCTGCTCTACTATTTCAGCAATATACTGTTGCCTATTTTCAGATGTTGTATCAACTTTTTCAACAGCAACATTAAAATCATTCACGGTCTGAACATGCTGAACAGGCTCACCAGTTTCATCAACCAAGAAATAACTTCGTAAACTTTCATGCCTTTGCAGGATCGTATTGAACGTTTTATTTAATGCCTCATAATTAATTTTACCCGTTAATTTAAAAGTTGAAGTAAGATTATAATGAGAACTACCGTTATTAATTTTATCAAGAAGCCATAAACTTTGTTGGGAAAAAGAAAGGGGAATCTGAACATTCTGATCAATTTTCTGAATTGTTGGGATCTCTCTGGTTTGGCTTTTAATTAAGGAAATAATTTCTTCTTTATTATCCTTTAAAAATTGCTTTTGTTCATCATTTAATGAACTTAAATCACCCTTTACCAATAATTTATCCTGGGAAAGCTCAAAATTTATCCCTTGTTGAATTAATACCGTTAATCGTTGTTTTATAGTTAAAGTTCCCATACTTCTATATCCTTATTGATTATTTTCTCATTGGTTTTATTTGCAGTTATCCCATTTACAAATGCGACTTCACTCCCAATCAACTCCCCTAATGCTTCTACATTTTGTAATGCTAAAACATTTTTCACTTGCAGTTCTATACCGAAGTTTTCATTTATTTTATATAACATTTTTGTAATCTTGAGAGAGTGTCCACCTAACTCAAAAAAATTATCACTTATGCCTATTTTTTCTATTCCCAATACTTCTTGCCATATCACTACCAACTTTTCCTCAATATCATTTCTCGGAGCCACATATTCTTTTCTGATAATATCGTCACCAGTAGTATTTGGCAAAGCTTTTCTATCTATTTTACCATTAGGGGTTAATGGCAATTCTTCTAATACCACATAAAAACCAGGTACCATATATTCCGGAAGTTTTTCCTGCAGAAAACTTCGTAATTGCGATTTATTTATATCTGTAACAGAAACAAAATAGGCTACTAATACTTTCTCCTGATTATTTTCCTTTACTTCAACAACTACTTGTTTTAAATCCTCCGAAAACTGATAAATTGCACTCTCTATCTCACCAAGTTCAATTCGGTATCCTCGAATTTTAACTTGCTGGTCTTTTCTACCTAAGAACTCAATATTACCATCTGCCAACCAACAGCATAAATCGCCGGTATCATACATTCGTTCACCTTCTATAAAAGGATTTGGTATAAATTTCTCTTTTGTAAGCTCATCATTATTTAAATATCCATGTGCAACACCTACTCCCGAAACATACAGTTTGCCCGGAACCCCAATCGGTATCGGTTGTAGTTCTTCATCCAATATGTAAACCTGTAAATTGGAAATTGGTTTGCCTATAGGAATAATTCTTTTATCAGTATCATTTTTGGTAACCTTATAAATTGACACACAAACTGCACATTCTGTAGGTCCGTAAGCGTTATAATAATCAATTCCTGATTCTATAACAGCTATTGCTTTACCCGGACTAGCCGCTTCTCCAGCCGTAATAACACATCTTAATTCTGAAATATCATCTTCAGATAACAATCCTAAGTAACTTGGAGGAAAAGTGACTACTGACGATTTAGTTTCTTTTATAAAACCCACGAATTGATCCTTGTCTTTTATTATTTCATCTGTAGGAATGCACAGTGTAGCACCACTATACAAACTCATCATAATCTCAGATATCGATGCATCAAAAGCAACAGAAGCAAACCATACTACTTTATCATTTGCTGTAATTTCAAAAGTCTTGATTTGGTCTAAAGACATATTAACATTACTGGTATGTGCTACCATGACTCCTTTTGGATTTCCTGTAGAACCCGATGTATAAATAACATAAGCTAAATCATCACACGAAAGAACTGTATTGAGATTATCACTGCTATTCCCATCAAAATTTATTTCGTTGATGACTATTAAATCACACCCTCTAGTATCCAATGTGGCGTCATCAGTAATTAATAATTTTAAACCACTGTCTTTTATTAAATAATCGATTCTTTCCTGAGGATAATTCATGTCGATTGGCAGATAAACTGCTCCCAACTTCAATATTGCCAATAATGAAATGACTCCTACATCTGATTTAGGTAAAAACACCCCTACGACATCCCCTTTATTGACAATATCTTTGGAAACAATATAATTCGCTAATTGATTTGCCTTTTCGTTTAATTCCTTATAAGTTAGTTTTGAATCCTGAAATGCAACAGCAACATTATTGGGGGTTTTATCAACTTGATTTTCAAATAAATCTACTATCGTTTTATCTTTAGGATAAGCAACATCCGTATCATTAAAATCAACTAATAACTGATGCTTATCTTTCTCGGAAAGCAATGGATACTCTGATAAATTTGCTTCAATATTATTCTCTAAATTAACCATGAAGACTTTAAAAGTTTCAACCAAACGGTCAACTATCGTCTCTTTTACAAAACCTTCTAAATAAGAAGCCTGAATTTCCAAAGCTTCTTTCTCGGTAATTTTAACATGGAACAAAATACCATTACAATCCAACCTAGAACTAGGGTTGATACTAATTCCATAATTAGACATTAAGCTTAAATCATTTAAACCTGTTTTTTCTGCTAGTATTTCTTTATCAAACTCCGAATGATTCAAAGTCTCTAAAATTTCGGATTTTACTTTTTGCAGATACTCTTTAAAAGAAGATTTTAAATCTGTAGAAAATGCCAGAAGCAAAGAATTAGACTGATCTTCATAATCTGAAACAATATAACCATCAAACTCATGGATTAATTTCTTCAGTAGAAAGGAATAAACTGCACTAATAACTGTCTGTTGTGCTATTGTTTTTTTATTGGTAAGATTATTAAAATAATCTAGTTCAATAGCATCAATAGTGATGCAAGGCAGATTATTTCTTTTCTGGTGCATCCCTCGAACTTCCTCTCTATTTGCTATTTTTTTCTTCCAGTATTTTGAAATCAAATTAACACTATTAGACTCCGTACTCTTATCCATAAATTTAGTATTCATATTTTCTGTTCACAACCAACTTTACTTGGATTTTGCGCGAAAATAAGAGTAACGTACTTCTAAAAATTACGGACTTTTTGCATAAAAATTACGGACTTCTCCTTAAGCTAAATAAATCGCTGATAATAAAACAATTATACCCGTATCTCAATCATTTCATAATACCTTCTTCATTTAAAAATAACACCTTGCAGTCTCATTAATTGAACAAAAACACATGACCATGTTGCTACAGCCAAACTGGCTTTAAAAGAGTGAAATAAAATTTTTAAGATTTTTACAAATCTGAAGTATAAAACCAAATCTGACATCCTCTTCAATTGAAATTCCAAAAAGAGTCAAATAATCTGAATTCATTAGTGTCCAAACACTCTAACTTAAATCAGGTTATACATTTTATAAAAGGCTGAAAAGTTTTTCAGGTAGTAGATCTTTTAGTATATTGAGTTGTAATAGCAAAAAGTTCGATTGAAGAATCTAGAAGGAATATGCTAATCGAAAGAACAAACACG